>JARFRI010000040.1 GCA_029287335.1 Phycisphaera sp.
ATGTTCGCCATCCGCAAAGGCGACTGGAAACTGGTCGTGGGACTAGGCTCAGGCGGGTTCACGAAGATCGATACGAAGGCCGACAAAGCCGCCGGCTTCGAAGGTCAACTCTACAACCTCAAAGACGACCCGAAAGAAACGGCCAACCTCTGGAAAGACAAACCCGAGATCGTCGCTGAACTCAACGGCCTGCTCGAGAAGATCAAGGCCGATGGGCAGAGCCGTTAACGCCCCGTTAGCCGTCGCCTGCAAGGCGACGCGGCCCGCGAACACACTCAAACGCGTCGCCGTGCAGGCGACGGCGAACGTGGCTCGCACCGTAAGAGTTCGACCCAGTGCTTTGCCGTGACGCCGCAGCCGTCGCTGATTTGGTGACGGCAACTCGTGCCATTAGCGCAGACCGTTGCGCCGCGCTCTTTCGCCTCACGTACCGCGGGGAACAACCGCTGCTCACCGATCTGCATCGATAGGTCGTAGTGCTCATAGCCAAACGAGCCTGCCATGCCGCAGCAGCCGGAATCAATCTCGCTAAAGTCCAGCCCGTCGATGGATGCGAACAGGCGGTGCATGCCGCGCGTGCCGAAGAGGGCTTTCTGGTGACAATGGCCGTGGATGAGCAGGTCTTTGTCGTCGGCGACGAATCGGCCAGCGAGTTTGCCCGCTTCCATCTCGTCACCGAGAAAATCATCAAGCATGTGGCAATGCGCCTTAACCGCTTCACCCAGCGCACGATCATCGACCAAGTCCGGAAGGTCATCGGTTATCGCCGACGCACAACTCGGCTCAAGAAAAAGGATCGGCAACCCTTTCGCGACATAGGGCAGGAGCTTGCGCAGCGTTGCATCGCCTTTCGTTTTTGCATCGCGGAGCAGGCCCTTGCTGATCGCCGGCCGCTGACAGCAGCCCGCATCGGCAAGTTGCACGTCGTAACCACAAGACTGCAACAACTCGATGGCCGCGCGACCCACGCAAGGCTCGTAGTAGTTGGCGTAGGTGTCATCAAACAATACGACGCGTGGTCGCTCGGGTGCCACACAACTGCCGGAGGCTGCTGTGTGCGTGCTGGATTGGATCGTTGAAAGGGCGTTCGCACACAGCAGCCCTTCGGGCAGTTGTGTGGCACCCACCGACTTGGCCAGCGGCTTGCCGCTTAGCATCGGATACCGCCGTCGCGCATCCATCCCCGACATCCACTGCATCACCTTGCGAAAGACTGCCAGCGACTGCACGGCGTTGACCAACGGCGCGAGCGGGCCGGCAAAACGCTTGGCCATCGCTGGCATGTTGCCGATCAACCTTGCCGATAGCGGCGTGCCGTGCTTGTCGTGACGCATCTGCAGCACATCCGCCTTCATCTTCGACATGTCCACCGCGTTGGGGCACTCGGTCTTGCAAGCCTTGCACGACAGGCACAACGCCATTGCGTCCATGACGCCTTCGCTAGTCAGGCCGTCATCGTCGATCTGCCCGGTCATGGCGAGTCGCAATACGTTGGCTCGGCCGCGCGTGCTGGTGTCCTCGTCGCGTGTCGCCATGTAGCTGGGACACATCGTGCCTTTGCCGACCTTTCGGCAGGCCCCGACACCGTTGCACTGCTCGACGCTCAAGCCAAACCCGCCGTGCTCGTCGTAGCGGAAGATACTTTTCACCTCGGCCAGACGCAGCTCATAGTTCGGCGTGCCGTGGCGCAGGTGCTCGGTCATGCCCGGCGTGTCGACGATCTTGCCGGGGTTCATCCGGTTGTTCGGATCGAAGAGGGCTTTGATCTCACGGAAGACTTGATACAGCGTGTCGCCAAAGAAGCGTTTGATGTACGTTCCGCGGACCAGGCCGTCGCCGTGTTCGCCCGACCATGACCCGCCGTAGCCAACGACCATGTCAAAGGCCGCATCGGCGATGGCCTGCATCTTTTGTCGATCTTCTTCCTGGTGCAGGTCGAGCATCGGCTTGGGGTGCAAGACGCCGACCGAGGCGTGGCAGCAGATGGGCATGCGCACGCCCATCCCGTCGCAGACACTTCGCAGACGCTGCACATATTCGGCCAAGTGCGCGACGGGCACGCAGGCATCATCCACAAAGTCCAACGGCTTTTTGCGACCGCCGATATTGGACTGTAAGCCCACGCCAAGGCGACGTAGTTCCCATACCTCGGCGATCTGACTTGGCTCATCGCGGATCACGTGTGCGGTGCCGATCCCACGCTGTTTCATCTCGTCAGCAAAGGCGCGGCAGAGACGCGACGCTTCATCACGGATGCCGGACATGAATTCGACGATCTGCACGCAGTTGGGTGTCCCCTCGTAAAAACCTGCGTAGGCCTTGGTCGCGGGGTTGGTCATCGACTCGCTGACAATGATCTCGTCAAGCAATTCAATCGCCGACGGGTTGTGCTCAAGCATCGCGGGCACGTGGCGGAGCGATTTGATCAGGTCGTCGAAGTGGACGATGCAAAGCGCCGTTGCCCCCGGCGTTGGCACAAGTTTGACCTTGGCTTCGAGAACCAAGCCGAGCGTGCCTTCGCTGCCGACGATGAGGTGGGCGAGGTTGCGGTGATTCGCATCGAGCAGCGCATCAAGCGCATAGCCGCTGACGCGCCGCATGACCTTGGGATACTTCGCTTGGATTTCACCGTGGTGTTGGCTGATGAGTTGATCGATGGCCTGGCTTAGGTTGGTCAGGCGTTCGCCATCCGGCTGAAGCGGGCTGGCCTTGTCGTCCGGTTGAGTCGTATCAAGCTCAATGATGCTGCCATCCGCCAGCATGACGCGCAGAGCAATCACGTGGTCGATCGTCATGCCGTACTTGACCGATCGCATGCCCGACGAGTTGTTATTAATCATCCCGCCGAGGGTCGCTCGGCTGGTCGTCGCGGGGTCGGGCGCAAAGTGCAGGCCGTGCTCGGCAAGCTGCGCGTTGAGGTGATCGCGCACGATGCCGGGCTGCACGCGGGCCCAGCCTTCGTCGGTGTTGACTTCAAGCAATTGGTTCATGTGCTTGGAGAAGTCGATCACGATCCCCGGGCCGAAGGTCTGACCAGCCAGCGAGGTGCCCGCGCCGCGCCCGGTGATCGGCACGCTGTGTTCACGAGCAACACTAAGAACCGCCGCCACATCTGCCTCGTCGCGCGGCACGACCACGCAGCGCGGCATGATCTGGTAATGGCTCGCATCGGTCGCATACATCCCGCGGCGGGCGGCGTCGGCATAGACCTCGCCGGCCACGACCTCAGACAAGGCCTGTGCTAATGATTCGGGGCTGATGGGTTGCGGGGACACGCCGACAAGATACCCCAGTCGATCACGCCGCAGCGCGACGCGGCCAGAGACCCATCAAGACGAGCAGTGCGCCGAGCCCGGCGAGCAGTGGGCGGTACTCGCCGGTGGCGGCAATGATGAGCCGGGTCTGGCGGGGCCGTTCGAGATGGACGTCGATGACCGCCTTTTGTTTGAGGTCGGGCCGACTCAGCTCGTTTTCGATCGAATGCATCTGCGATTGGCTGGCGATCGCTCGCTGGATGGCGACGGGTGTGGGCTCGATGACCATGGCCAACGGGTCGGTTGCGGCTTGCCGGGCGACCTCGGTACCCACGGGCTTGAGCCGAAGCTCGGTCATCGCCAAGCGCTCGATCAGGACGGGGTCGTCATCGATCAGGGCCTGATGAAAATCGATGTAGCGCTGCTGTTCGTCGGCGAGCATCTGAGCCTTGATCGCCTCGGTCTCGCGGGCCTGCTTGACGTCGAGCGTCTCGAAGTAAGCGGGGATGAGTGCCGCGGCCGCGATGGCCGTACAGCCGACAAGGATGAAAAGCCAGCCCAGCGCACCACGAATCACCGCGTCGGCTTGGCCGGGGGGCTCTGCGTTCGTATTGGCTTGATAGGATTGGACCATGTCGTTGTAGCACTATCGGATCGTTGATCACCTGCCGTGCAAAAACGCGCCGCTTGCGGCATGCCGCCGTCCCAGCGATGATGCCAGCATGCCCCTGGCCTACGGCCTCACCGACCCCATCGACCTCTCGCTCACCCACCTGCCCCACGCGCTGGATCGCTTTCGCATCGCACACCTCACCGACCTGCACCTGCTCAAGCGAACCAGCCGGCTGGACCGCCTCATCAATCAACTCGCCAAGCTCCGCCTGGACCTGGGCGTCCTCACAGGCGACTACATGCTCCGCAATCGGGCCACGGGCGAGTGCCAGACTCTGCCCTACCTCCGCGACCTGACCAACGCCGTCAAGCCCAAGCTCGGGTGGTACGGCGTCTTCGGCAACCACGACAAACCCGAACTCATCGAGCAGCTCCAACAACTACCCATCAACTGGCTCAGCGACGAAGCCGTCGCGCTATCAGAAAAACCCATCGAGATCGTCGGCCTAAGCTGCACCAACCAACGCGTCGATCCCGAGCCGATCACCGCGGCATGTGCGGTCGCCAACCTCCCTACCGCGCACGACGACCACGAGGCCAGGCTCAGGCTCGTCCTCTCGCATCGGCCTGATTTTCTGCCGATGGCAAGCGACCTTGGCGCCACCCTCATGCTCGCGGGCCACACCCACGGCGGGCAAATGCGACTGCCGTTCAATCTGCCGATCTATAACTCTTCGGACCTGCCGCTTCACCTGTCCTCGGGCGTGCTGAGGCATCGTGACACGCTGGCCGTGGTTAGCCGAGGGCTCGGCACCACCGGGTTTCTAGGCTCCAGGGTGCGGTTTCGACTCTTCTGCCCGCCGCACGCACCGATCCTCACCCTCCGCCGCAACACCAGCCCAGGCGAGCGGACCGACGATATCACCTGCGTCTCGCGATGGTAAGCCTGTAACACTGGGCAACGAGAGGCATCTAATCTAATAGCGGGACGACCGCATAGCGCCTGTGCTGCCATTGTTTTGCGCAATTATGAAAGCGATTGAAAAATCCAAACGGATTCGCCTCAACGTGACCTAGACTAATGGCAATTCGCACTTGCCAACAATCCCCAAGCGGTCACAATAGAGCATGCTGAGGTGCTACATACCGTTTCGATCTCTGCAGGAAAAAACGCTGACCGTGCGTCTTAGAATTCAACAGCACGCAATCAAATTTTCATAAGCCACCCCACCGAACGATTAAGTGATGACCGAGCAAACGCAATCAACATTAGCCCGACGGATCAACCGACCCCTTGCCTGGCTTGCCGCTACAGGATGTCTGGGGCTGGCCACAGTCTTGGCTTGGCCCGCTCTTGACGCGACCCAATCGCCGGCGACCTCGGTGACCCCCGCCGCGAATAAGGCAGACGCCGACTCGCCGATCTCGTTTAACCGTGACATCCGGCCGATCTTGTCGGACAAGTGCTTCGCCTGCCACGGCCCCGACGCCGCCGTCGCGGATGGTGCCGGCGGCTTCCGGCTCGACGTCCGTGAAGGGGCGGTCGTACCCGCCAAGGCCAGTGGCAAAGTCCCCATCATCCCCGGCGATGCGGCCAACTCGGAAGTCATCAAACGGGTGACCAGTGATAAACCGAATCTCGTCATGCCCCCGCCGGGAGCCCACAACAAAGTATCCGCCGCCGAGGCCGATCTGCTCAAGCGTTGGATCGATCAAGGCGCGGTCTACGAAGGCCACTGGGCATACCAAATGCCGACCAAGCCCGCGCTCCCTGAATTGAATGAGGCAAGCGAACAATGGGTCAAGAACAACATCGACCGCTTCATCGCGGCACGACTTGAAAAGCTAAGCCTAACCCCATCGCAAGAGGCCGACCGCGCGACCCTGTTACGTCGCGTGTCGCTGGACCTCACGGGCCTGCCGCCGACGCCCCAAGAGATCGATGCGTTTATCGCCGACCCGTCGCCCGATGCTTACGAAAAGGTCGTCGATCGCTTACTGAACAGCCCACACTTCGGCGAACGTCTCGCACTCATCTGGCTCGACGCGGCGCGCTACGGCGACACCAACGGCTTCCACCACGACAACATCCGCACCGCCTGGCCTTGGCGACAATGGGTTATCGAGGCCTTCAATACCAACATGCCCTACGATCAGTTCGTCACCGAACAACTGGCCGGCGACCTGCTGCCCAACGCGACCGAGAAGCAGATCCTCGCCTCGGGCTTCTGCCGCATGCACAACATCAACGACGAAGGCGGCGCGCTCAACGACGAGTACCTCGTCGAAGCCGTCGCCGACCGCATCGAAACCATCGGCACGGTGCTGATGGCCCAGACCTACACCTGCGCCCGCTGCCACGACCACAAGTACGACCCCATCCCGCAGGAGGACTACTTCGCGACTTGGGCGTTCTTCAACTCCGTCGAGGGTGAACGTGGCGTCTATCCCAACAACCGCACCGCGGCCCGTGCCTACCCGCCGTTTATGATGTGGCAAACCGATGCCGATCGCCAGCGGCAAGCGGATTTAGAGGCAAAGCTCAAACCGATGCAGGCCGAGCACGACAAGTCATCCGACACATTCAAAGACATACACCTTTCACTAAATAAGCCAGGCAAGGTTACATGGGCAGATGCGAAGTTCACAAACGCAAGCGCAAAAGTAAAACGGACCAAACTTACACCGCAGGATGATGGCTCCGTGCTGGTATCCGGGGTGAACCCGGACCAGGAAAAGTTCACCTTCAAGTACCGTACCGATCAGCAAGGGATGCAGGTGGTACGCCTTGATGCGCTGCGGGATCCATCACTTCCAGAAGGTGGGCTGGGGCGTGCCAAGAACGGCAACGCCGTATTGACCTACATCGAGGCGAAGGCCGTATCGATTGCCAATCCTAAACAATCACAGGACCTCGCCTTCGTCTATGCCCACGCCGACTACGAGCAGCCCGAGGGTGACTATAAAATACAAAACGCGCTGTGGCCGGACATGCTCGGCTGGGCGGTTGGCAGTCATCTTCAGGGCGGTGGCCGACAAGTGCTGATACTGACCGGCCAGCCTTTCGGTTATGAAGGTGGCACCGAGTTAGTCGTAACGCTTCACTTCAACTCTGAATACATCGAGCACACCCTAGGCAGGGTGCGGATTGATGCGGGTGTGCTCGCAAAAGGCACGCTACCCGACGATGCAGCAGAATATTTTGCTAGGGCCAATGCGATGAAAGCGGTCGCCGATCAGATCCAGTTGCTAAAGGACAATGCCGTGCCCGTCCTCATCATGAAAGAGGCCGCCAAGCCTGTGCCGTCGTACATCCTCGAACGCGGTGCCTACAACAAGCCGATCACAGACAACCCGATTCCACGTAAGCCCCCGTCGATGGTGGACCTGCCGATGCCCGAGGGCGCACCGAACAACCGCCTGGGCTTTGCGCAGTGGCTCACGCAAGATGAGCACCCGCTGACGGCGCGTGTCCACGTCAACCGTCTTTGGCAGATGCTC
>JARFRI010000073.1 GCA_029287335.1 Phycisphaera sp.
CGACGTGATCGTGAACTGGCCGACCTTGTGCTTCTCGATCGCTGGCTCGTCCGACGTCTCGTCCTCTGCCTGCACAGAAAGCGAAAGACAAAGAACCATCAGCCCCATCACCAGCCATTTGGGATAGCTCATCATCACAACACCTTTTTCATTAAAACCGGAAAACTTCATCGACTATACCTTAGCTCAAATAGCCATCCATTTAAACAATCCAGCGAATGATCCATGGGGCGGTTGACCTTGTATTAGAATGACGCTTCGACGCAATCCTAGGCAAGCGTACCGCCTGTCGTTGTATGCATCCTCAAGTCAACCGCGTCTAAAGAGATAGATCGCCCTACTCCCCGAGAAATCCACCATGACCCACCGATACGCCACCCTGCTTGCGGTTTTGTTAACCACCCTCGTCGGCCTGACCGCGAACGCTGCGGACAAGCCCAACATCATCTTGATCCTCTCCGATGACCAGTCGTTCACCGACTACGGCTTCATGGGCCACGACGTCATCCAAACCCCACACCTGGACAAGCTCGCATCACAAAGCGTGCTGTTCCGACGCGGCTACGTCCCTACCGCGCTGTGTCGGCCTGCGCTCATGACACTCGCCACCGGCACCTACGCACACGTCAACCTCATCACCGGCAACGACCCGGCGAAAAATGACATCAACGCCGCGTACGTTAAAGAACAAAACAAATCCGCCAAAGAAATCCTCATCTCCAATGTCGACCGCTTCGAGACCCTCCCCCAGATCCTCGCCAAGCAGGGCTACCTCAGCCATCAATCCGGCAAGTGGTGGGAAGGCTCCTACCAGCGCGGCGGCTTCACCCACGGCATGACACGCGGCTACCCCAAGCCCGCCGGCCGACACGGCGATGATGGCCTGGCCATCGGCCGAGAGGGCATGGCCCCCGTCTTTGATTTCATGGACATGGCCATCGAACAAGACAAGCCGTTCTTCCTCTGGTACGCACCCTTCCTGCCCCACACCCCGCACAACCCGCCTAAGCGACTATTCGATCAATACACCGCTGAGGGCCGACCCAAAACCGTCGCACGCTACTTCGCCATGGTCGAGTGGTTCGATGAAACCTGTGGCCAACTCCTTAAGCAACTCGAAGACAAAGGCATCGCCGACAACACGCTGGTCATCTACGTCACCGACAACGGCTGGGTCCAGAGCCCAAAGAATGGCAGCTATGAGCCACGCTCCAAGCGCAGCCCCAACGAAGGCGGCACGCGCACCCCCATCATGTACCGCTGGCCCGGCAAGATCGCGCCCGCCGACCGGCCTGAACTCGCCACAAGCATCGACATCTACCCGACCATCCTCGCCGCCGCCAGCGCAGACATCCCCGACGATCGGCCCGGCCTGAACCTGCTGCCCGCGCTAACCACCGGCAAAGCCATCGCCCGCGACGCGATCTTCGGCGAGTCCTTCGCCCACGACATTTACGACATCCAAAACCCCGAAGCCTCGCTGCTCTACCGCTGGGTGATCCAAGACAACCTCAAGCTCCTGCTCACCTACGACGGCAACCCCGGCAAGATGAAGTACCCACCCAAAGACGTCGCCCCCCAACTCTACGACCTTGCAAAAGACCCGCTCGAAAACAACAACCTCGCCAAAGACCACCCCGACCAAGTCAAAGCGATGACCGCCCTGCTCAACGGCTGGTACCAACCCAAACAAGCCAAGCACAGCGGCAACGAATCTCCATAAAGCCGCTTGCGGCTAAGCACAGCAACCCTCGAAAAGCCCCGCCCCACACGCGGGGCTTTTTCTTGCGCGTCTGCGTCTTACAATACACAGACCCCCTCCCAAGCGAGACCGCTATGTTCATCATCCGCAAGCTCGCCAAGACCCTCCGAGGCCAGGCCAAGCCCTACCAGATCATCACCGCCGCCATCCTCGGCACGCTCATCGGCTTCGCCCCGCCCGTCGGTAGCGCCCCGCTCTACATGGTCGGCGTCATCATCCTGCTGGCCATCCTCAACGCCAACTTCTTCATCGCGACCTTCACCGCGGGCATCGCCAAGCTCCTGGCCCTCGCGCTGATGCCGTTGTCCTTCGAGCTAGGCCTCGTCCTCGTCGATGGGCCGTTGCAAGGCTTCTTCACCACGCTCATCAACGCACCCGTCACCGCGCTCATGGGCTTTGACTACTACATCACCTCGGGCGGCACCGTCATCGCCCTCGTCCTCGGCACGCTCATCGGCGTCGGCTACGTCAAGCTCATCGGCAACTTCCGCAAGAAGATGGCCAAGGTCGAAGCCGACAGCGAGAAGTACGCCGACTTCGTTTCCAAACGCGGGGTCCGTATCGTCATGTGGGTGCTCTTTGGCGGCAAGGCAAAAGTGTCGTATGCCGAGCTCGCCGAGCAGAAGAAGATCGGCAACCCCATCCGGCCCGTAGGCGTTGTCTTCGCCGTGCTGCTCGTCGCGCTGCTCTTCCTTGTCCAGCAGTTCCTCTCTGGCCCGCTCATCACCACCCTGCTCAAAGGCCAACTCGAAGAGTTCCACGGCGCGACCGTTGATGTCCAAGGCGTCAGCCTCGACCTTGCCAGTGGGCAGATCACCATCGATCAGCTCGCCATGGCCGACCCGGACAACCTCGCCACCGACTTGATTCGTGCCAACCAAGTACTCGCCAAGATCTCGACGAGCGACTTCCTACGCAAACGCATCACGATCGAGAGCATCGTCATCGACGACGCGGTCCAGGGTGCTGTGCGCGATAAGCCCGGCGTCCTCATCGGCAAACGCCCCGAGCCCAGCCCCCCGACCGAAGACAAAACGCTTGAGGACTGGTTCGCCAAGGCCAAGACATGGAAAGATCGGCTCGACACCTTCCGCTACTGGATCGAAAAGCTGCGCGGCCCGGCCGACGAGGAAGTCGCCAGCGGTGAGGAAGAAAAAGGCCGACTGCGTGACTGGGCCGACTTGTATGGCCACGCCGATGTCCGTGCCGCGCACCTAATCGAAGGTGCGCCGACGGTCCTGGTCAAAGACATCAAGATCAACAAGCTCCGCGCCCAATGGCCTGATACCGAAACACTCGATATCCACGCGACCAACCTGTCCACCCACCCCGAGCTGGCCCCCGACAAGCCACGCATCACGGTGAACTCCAGCAACAACACCTTCGACCTCGCCTTGGCCATCGCGCCACGCGCTTTCACCGATCAGCAAAGCGAATTGAAGCTCACGCTCCGGAATCAATCGATCGACAAGACCATGAGTGATCTCGATGTCGGCAGCGACGTCGCCTTCACCGGCGGCACCTGGCTGGCGGGGATCGATGGCAACTGGTCCGACCTCAGCGGGCTGGACCTGCCGCTGATGCTGGTGCTTGAGAACACCAAGCTCGCGCTGCCCGGCATCGAGCCAACCCCGATCGAACGTATGCCCATCGCCTTTGGCATCACCGGCGCGATGGACGCCCCGGGCATCACGATCGATCACAAACAGCTCATGCAATCCATCAAGGAAAACGCGGGCAACGCCATCCTCAATCAATACGTCGGCAAAGCCTCGGGCGAACTCAAAGCCAAGCTAGGCGAAGCAATCGGCGGCGACCTCGGCGATCAAGCCAGCGGCATCATCGGCGGCCTGCTCGGTGGAAACAAAGAAAAGAAAGAAGATGAGCAGGATAAGAGCGATAACAAAGAAGAAGCGCCAAAAAATGACGAACTGAAAGACAAAGTCCGTGAAGGCCTGGGCGGTTTCCTGAATCGTGATAAGAAAGAGGAATAAGCCAAACCGATGAAGCTAACCATCGGCGGTGTCGCGCTGCCTACCAATCTGTTGCTCGCACCCGTGGCCGGGTATTACGACCTGGCCAACCGGTTGGTCGTGCGCAGTGTCAAGGGTGTGCCCTGCCCCCCGGAACATGTGGGCGACCCCGGGTACGACATCGGTGATGGGACGTATGGAGCGGTCGGGCTGACGTGTACAGAGTTGCTATGTCCGCAGGCGATCTTGAATGACTCGCACAAGACACAGTGGCTGGCGGCGACGGCCCCGGAGGATCGGCCGGTGGCGATGCAGTTGTATGGGGCTGAGCCGGAGATACTTGCCGAGGCGGCGCGGTGGGCGGAGGCGCAGGGCGCGGCGATCATCGACATCAACATGGGCTGCCCCGTGGACAAGGTCACCAAGAAGAATGGCGGGAGCAAGCTGCTTTGCGATCCCGACTTCGCGGTGATGATCGCCAAGACGGTGGTCGACAC
>JARFRI010000130.1 GCA_029287335.1 Phycisphaera sp.
TAATCTTTCAGTGAATGGATCGGTTGCCTTGAGCTTGGTGAGGATGTCCTCTTTTGCATCCTGATACCAGCCATGTTGCGCGACCAGGAAGATGTAGTTGGGCTGCTCTGATAGGCCATCCAGAACGATTTTGCGATAGGACTCGGGATCGAACTGCTCCAGCGCGTCACGGACATTGACTTCCCGCGGGCCGTTCTCCGCCAGTATTTGCGTCAGCACGCCGATATGCTCGACGGGGATCGAGCCCATCTTTTTCGTCGCGAGCTTCGAGAGTTCAGCGCCGACGTCACTGCTTCTAAACCCACGCAGCTGATAGACAAAGGCTTCGCATTGCGCACGCGTGGGGTTGTCGGGCAATTCGATTTTGGCCAGCCGTTGTTCCACCGTGAGTTCGGGCGGGTCTTGCGCTTCTGCGACGGCCTGTTCGTTCGCTACTTTGGGCTCGGCCAGCGCAGTCTCATCGGAGGGCTTCCCTTCCGCAACAATCGGCGTACAGAAGAAGAGCAGGGCACATCCAAAAAGGATCAAAGTTCGATTCATAGAAGTCCTTTTTCCATACCCAAAGTAGGATTTCCGGGCCTGAAAGAGCCATCGTCACAATTGATTCGCCTCTTCTTCTCGAATAGATTCATCCATTGTCGGTCATGATAGAAACGATGCTGGGCATGACGATTTAGTTATTCTCATCATAAGCAGCAAACAGCGGCTATTTCGCGCGGCGAATCGCCTGTGATAGAGGATTCGGAGAGAAGAAGCATGACGTCTCCCCCGCGTCATGACGCGGGGGAGAAATACTTTGGATGCAATGTGCGGGCATGTATCACGGAGTTTTGATTCAATGATCGGACGGCTATGAATTCACACACGCATTGTTTCGGGAACGCGTCTTACTTCTCTACCAGCCGTCGGCTGTCCATCGTCTTCTGGTCGGGCACGTTGATCTTTTTGGCCAGGCCGACCCAGGACATGGCTTTGATGATGACGTAGCTGAGGTCGAACTGCCACCAGAACAGGCCGTGGCGGGCCGAGCGTGGGAAGGCGTGGTGGTTGTTGTGCCAGCCTTCGCCCATGGCCAGGACGCCGAAGATGACGTTGTTCTTGCTTTCGTCGTTGCTCTTGAAAGGCGTGCCGCCCCAGATGTGGCAGACGGAGTTGATGCTCCAGGTCACGTGGTGGACGAGCACGATGCGGGCCAGTCCGCCCCAGAGGAAGCCCAATAGCGCACCTTTCCAGAAGCTGCCATCCAGTAGCAGCATGGTCAGCAGGCCGCCGGCCACCGCAGGGATGAGCAGGCCAAGGGCGACCCAGACGAAGAACAGCTTGCTGACCCAGACCAGCATCTTGTCTTTCTTGAGGTCATAGACGTAGTTAGGCAGGTCCATGTGCTTGCGTTGTTCGGTGACCCAGCCGACGTGGGCATGCCACATGCCGCGGATCGCGTTGATGAGTCCTGCGCCGTGGGTGTGTGGCGAGTGGGGGTCGTCTTCGTGGTCGCTGTACTGGTGGTGTTTGCGGTGGATGGCGACCCAGTGCATGACCGGTCCTTCGACGGCCATGGAACCCATGATCGCAAACGCGGTCGAGACCCATCGCGGCGTGACGAAGCTGCGGTGGGTGAACAGGCGGTGGTAGCCGATGGTGATGCCCAAGCCGGTGATGAGGTACATCACGACGAGGACGGCAACCTGGACCCAGTCCAGCCACGCACCCCATACAAACCAAATCGCAATGGCGAATCCGATGAATGGAAGGACGACGCCTGAGAGGTTGATAAGTCGTGGGTAGAGACCGTGCTTACCCATCTCCGTGGAGACGCGGGTGACGGTTGTGTTTTGCGTTGTCATTAAATTTCCATCCACAAGCGTGCGGCGGTGGATCGGTAAAAGTAGTCGGTCAGGATCCGTTGATCCGGGCATCTATTTTAGGTCGTCTGCGCGCTGATTGCTACTTGATTAATGGATGAAACAGGGGGCGTATTAATGAAAAGGGCGGTTAAAGCGCCAGGTAGACGATTCAGTGAGGGTTGTTCCGGATTTTAGGGGCTCCGTTGTCGAGCGAGACCACGGAGACGATCGCTTAGTCATCGTTCACTTTGCTGAGCTACATCAAGCCTGCCAAAGCGTCACGCCAAACGGCTCGACAGCTCTTAATGCACTAACCACGCCGTCTTCATGGAAGCCGAAGCGCCAGTACGCCCCGCAGAAGCTGGTGCGGTTGACGTGATTGATCTTGTCGAACAAGTCGTGGGCCTGTTTGCGCTGGGGCACAAACACCGGGTGCTCGTAGGGCACCTTCGCGATCACTTTGTCTTCCGCGATGTTGGCCTCATCGTTAAGCGTGACGTTGATGGTTTGCTTGGTATCCAGGCCCTGCAGGATGTTCATGTTGTAGGTGAGGATGACGGGCTTGCCGTTGTCATCTGGCACGCGATAGTTCCACGCCGCCCAACACGCTCGCCGACTCGGCAACGCCGCTTCATCGGTATGCAGAATCGCGAGGTTGGGCTGATACGGAATCGACGACAGCGCGGCTCGTTCATTGTCCGTTGCACCCTCGCCGAGGATCGCCAAGGCCTGATCGCTGTGGCACCCCATGATCACATGGTCGAAGCGCTGGCCGGCCTGGCGCTCGGTATCAATCTCAACATGACCATCAAAACGGCGCACCGCGGTGACCGCTTCGCTTAAACGAATCCGGTCGGCGAAGGGCTTGGTCAACGCGGTCATGTAACTGCGTGATCCGCCGACGACGGTGCGCCACTGCGGGCGGTCCCAGACGTTAAGCATGCCGTGGTTGCGGAAGAACTGAGCCATGAATCGCATGGGAAACTGCGAGACTTTCCGGGGGTCGGCCGACCAGATCGACGCGGCGATGGGGATGAGGTACTTGTCGTAGAACATCTGTCCCAGGCCGTGCTGTTTGGCGAAGTCCTGCATCATCATCTGTTCGTCGCCTTGCTCGGCGAAACGCTTGGCGAGCTTATTGAACTTGATGATGTCCCGGAGCATCCCGAGAAATTGCGGGCTGACAAGATTGCGTTTCTGTGCGAAGAGTCCGGTGATCGATCCGCCGTTGTACTCCAGGCCGCTTTGATCGCACGCGACGGAGAAGCTCATCGTCGATGCGCGCGAGGGCACGTCGAGTTGCCCAAGCAGCTTGATGAAGTTGGGATAGGTCCAGTCGTTGAAAACGATGAAGCCGGTATCGACGGCAAAGGACTTGCCGGCGAGTTCGATATCGAGTGTGTTGGTGTGTCCACCGACGTAGTCGGCTTTGTCGAAAACGGTGAGCTCGTGCTGGCTATGCAGCAGGTAGGCGGCGGTCATGGCGCTGACGCCGGTGCCGACGATGGCGATACGCATGATTAGGCCGTTCCGGTGGCTTTTCGGCCGAGGTTACCAGCGGTTTGCCCGAGCTTGTCTTTCGCGTCGCTGGCTTTTTTGCCAAGCGTACTGGCGGCGCTGCTCTTCTTGCGTGGGGCGGCAAAGCCCTCAGACCGTGAGGCGGCGAGCTGTTCATCCGAGCTCAGTGCGCCTTGATCGTTTCGATTGGCCATGAGCTTCTTCTCGGGCACGCCACGCAGGTCCCAGATCAGGCCCGTCCATGACATCGCTTTGAGGATGTAGTAGGTGATATCGATTTCGTACCAGTAGAAGCCTTGCTTGACGGTGGACTGGTAGTGGTGGTGGTTGTTGTGCCAGCCCTCGCCGAGGGTCAGCAGCGCGAGCCAGAAGTTGTTGCGGGAGTCGTCGCCGGTCTTGTAGCGTTGGCTACCGAACTTATGTGAGAGCGAGTTGATGGTGTACGTGCCGTGGTAGGTCAGGACGGTGGAGATGAAGAAGCCCCAGACAAAGATCTGCCAGCCGGAGGTCCCCAGGGTGGGGAACAGTGCGTTGAGCCCGACACCTAAGCCGAACACGGCAACGCCGAACGCGATGTAGACCAGTGAGTCGAACCGATTGACGAAACGCAACTCGGGAAACTTGGCCAGATCATGGACGGCTTTTTGGTTGGTGCCGAAGGCAGCTTCATTGGTGAACCAGAACATGTGGGACCAGACCATGCCACGCTGCTTGGGCGAGTGTAGGTCGAGGTGTTCGTCGGAGTGGCGATGATGGTGTCGGTGGTGCGCGGCCCACCAAAGTGGTCCACGCTGGATCGCGGTCATGCCCCATAGCGCCATGACAAACTGGAAGGCTCGGCTGGTCTTAAACGTCTTGTGCGAGAAGTAGCGGTGATAAAACCCGGTGATCGCAAACATGCGGAGAAAATATAGCGCGATGCAAACGCCCAACGCAATCCACGAGAATCCGACCAGGAACACGAGCAGACACGCAGCGTGCATAGCGAAGTAAGGCAGGTTGCGAGTCCATTGGACCTTTTTCTCGCCGGGCAGCTCGATCTTTTTAACCGCAGCATCTCCATCGAAAAATTGCACGATTGCCCTGCCCATTGACCGGAACGGGGCAGTCCATTGTTTAGCAGGCATAACAAATCCTCAAAAAAGCGAGTTTTATTATAGCTCGTTCAAATGAGACTGACTAGTCCAGTGAACATCATCTATCGCGTTAAAGAGCATTTTTCGATCATTCTATGGATACGTTTGCCGCTTATTCGCGAAACGCCGATCAGGCCGAGTGCCCGTTTTGCGTGCTTGTGGAGCCGGCCTGCTGCACCGTCTTAAGCGCCGCGAGCAGGCCTCGGCTAAAGGACTGGAGCTCGGCCATCGATCGAGCGGTGTGCAGGTTGTCCAAGTTAAGCCGAAGGATCGCCTCGTTGAGCTGTTGGCCGCCAATAATGATCTGGCAGGACTCGGCAGCCAGATCGTTGGCCAACTCTTGGAGCTTCTTGGCGTAGTCGGTGTTCGGCGGGGCGGTCATGGAGACCCAGACCAACGCGGCCTGCTGCTGCTTGGCGACGCTGGCGAGCTGGTCCCAAGGGGTGTTGGCACCCAGGTTTGCCTCGCGCCAGCCTTGATCGGCCAGCACCAGCGAAACGCAAAGCGACGAGATCAGGTGCTGATCCCCAGCCGGTGCCCCACCGATCGCAAGCGGAGCGTCATCGGCGGGTGGTTTGATCAGCGAGTGCATATAGCCCAGCGTACGGATACAGATGTCGGTGGCCCGGTGCTCGATGCCGATGCCATCGGGGTTGTTGTGCCAAAGCTCACCGATTTTGTTCATTGCCCAGCGGATCGGCCCATCGATGATCTCGGACGTGGTGTGTCCGTCCAGGTATAGCCGTGTGGCTGCGGCAGTGAATTCTTTGTCTCGGCCGTTGATCAGCATGTCGTAAAAATGCTCGGAGAGCTGGGTGTCGTCGGCCCGGCCGGTCTGGTCATCTGCGGCGGTGAGGCCGAGGACCGACGGATCTTTGACGGTGTAGCCACGCTGACGCACAAAGCGGATCGCCTCGGATAATTCCACACGCCGGTGCCCCCCGGTGGTACGGATGACTTCGATCAAGCCGTCATCGATCCAACGCTTCAGCGAAGACTCGCTGACGCCGATCGCTTGGCCAAGTTGTTTGGGGGAGAGGTATTTCAAAGGTAGATGTCCATCTAGCAAACTTCATATACGTTCATTTCGTTCATCGGATTATACTATAATCTTTATTTACGCTCTAAGCGAGCTTTTTGTGCGTATTATTCGTTCATAGCGTCAAGTTGAATAACAGCAATTGAGCGATTCAGAGTTTAAAATGAGCAAAAACCCACCCAAACCTAGTGTTGAGCGTGCCGGCCGATATTGGCGGCTGACCATGAGCCAGTGGCTTAATCAGCCCCGTGAAGAGCTTTTTGAGTTCTTTGGCGACGCCACCAACCTCGAAAAAATCACCCCCAACCTCCTGAGTTTCAAGGTCGTCACCCCCAGGCCCATCGAGATGAAGCCCGGCACACTCATCGACTACAAGCTCAAAGTCCGCGGTATCCCCATCCGTTGGCGGACCCTTATCGCCACCTGGGACCGGCCCGAGAAGTTCACCGACGAACAACTCAAGGGCCCCTACAAACGTTGGCACCACACCCACATCTTTACCGAAGAGAACGGCGGAACGCGCTGCGACGACATCGTCGAATACGCCCCGCCCGGCGGACCCCTCGCGCCACTCATCAACAAACTCGTCGTCCAAAAAGACGTCGAAAAAATCTTTATGCACCGCGCGAAAGTCCTCGAAGAGATGTTCGGCGGGGAGCCGTGAGCACCCGTTAGCCGGCGGGCTCGTCCCGCCGCTCGATCCACCACGGCAACGACACCGCGGCAACCATCGGCGGGACAAGCCCGCCGGCTAACCAAGCCATGCAATTACTCCTTCTGATCCACGCCGCCGCAACGCTTTACATGGCCGGTCTCATCTGGTTCGTGCAGCTCGTCCACTACCCACTCATGGCCAAGGTCGGCCAGCAGCACTACAGCACCTACCAACAACTGCACGAACGCAAGACCACATGGGCCGTCGCGCCAGCGATGTTTATCGAACTAGGCTGCGCGATCTATCTGGTGATCGCATTGCCCGAAGGTGTCGCGGCGTGGCTGGCTTGGCTCGGCCTGGTTCTCGTGGTCCTGCTCTGGCTCAGCACGGCTCTCATTCAAGTCCCCTGCCACAAAAAACTCGGAGAAGGCTTCGATGCGAAGACCCATCAACAACTCGTCACCACCAACTGGCTCCGCACCGCGATGTGGTCGGCACGCGGGGCGATTGCGCTGATGATGCTGACCTAGCCGGAGACCTACGGGCTCCGGACAAGAGACCAGCAACTTCAAGTTTCGATCGCAACGGTATGCGCGTCCGGGGTCCGTAGGCCCCCGGCTATTTCTCCGAATCCATCGAGTTGACCTCGGCCAGGCACTTATCGCACAGCACGCTGACGCTGCCATCCTCTTCGATCACATTCATATGCGGAACAAGGTCGTCCTTGGTGTGACCCTTACGCTTCGATGGGTTAACGTACTCGTCATCAAAGAGTGAAACTGCTTCGCAGACTTCACAAACGCGTCCGTTCTTTTTGAGTTGCGTCATCACCCGGTTGTAGCTGTTCAGGCCGGTGATGAGTAGCAGCCAAATCGGGATCAAGATAAACGGCCCGCCGCAACAAACAGCGCCAAGGAATGCGGAAATCACGCCAACAAAGGCGGGTCCAATCGACGTCAAATGATCCCAATTAACGATCAGCGCCGCAATCAAGATCACCAGCCCCGCGATAAAGACCGGGATCGCGCCAATCAGGTAAGCGGTCAGTAGAAACTTGCGACGACTAATCGAACGCTTCCGCCAACGCGCAAGGTCTTTTCGAGTGTTGATCCGAGAAGCTTCTTCAAGTTCACGCGCAACCTCGAGAACATCAGCCATTCACTCAATCCTCAAACCCATGCACGCTCACAAAGTGCCCTGGCTCGCCGGGCACTTCTTTCAGCGGCGGACGATCCAGCAGGCTGGAGCGCGTGACGAACTCGATGCCCTCCATCGCTTCTGCTTCCATCTCAGCCTTCTCTTCCGCCGTGGTCTCGATCGAGTGCGTTCTGCCCTCGGCTTCATCGGTGAAGTAACTGATCGGGCTGGGCACATCGCCCAGCAACATGATCCGCTTCTTCTCGCGGTTGGGGTCGGGGCTGGGTGCGGCCGACAACAAGGCACGCGTGTAAGGATGCACCGGGTTTTTATACAGCGTGTCACGGTCGGCGATCTCGACGATCTTTCCCAGGTACATCACCGCGATGCGATCGCAGAAGTGCTCGACCACCGCGAGGTTGTGCGCGATGAACAGGTACGACAAGTTGAACTCGTCCTTGAGGTCCTGCATTAGGTTGAGCACTTGTGATTGGACGGACACATCGAGCGCGGAGACGGGTTCGTCGCAGACGATGAACTTGGGCTCAAGGGCTAGCGCTCGGGCGATGCCGATGCGCTGCTTTTGTCCGCCGGAGAATTCGTGGGGATAGCGGTCGTAGTGCTGGGGCTGCAGACCGACCTTGTTGAGCAGGTCTCGGACGCGGTTTTCGAGGGCTTGCCCGCTGAGGATCTTGTGGACCTTGAGTGGTTCGCCGATGATTCTGCCGACGGTCATACGTGGGTTCAATGAGCCGCCGGGGTCTTGGAAGATGATCTGCATCTCTTTGCGGAGCTGCTTCATGCGTGAGCTTGAGGCGCTTAGGACGTCTTCGCCGTCGAAGAGCACGCTGCCCGCAGTGGCGTCGATGAGTCGGAGGATGGATCGGCCGACGGTGGACTTACCACAGCCCGATTCGCCGACGAGTCCAAGCGTCTCGCCCTGGTGGACGATGAAGGAGACGTCGTCGACGGCTTTAACGTTGCCGACTTGCGTGCGGAGCAGGCCACGCTTGACCGGGAAGTAGGTCTTGAGGTTGCTGACCTGCAAGAGCGGCTTGGCGGTCGGGGTCGTGACGGATGGGGCGAGCTGCGTGGCGGTGGTCATGGATGACATGATAACGGGTGGGAATAGCCGGGTTACCGCGAGTAATGAGGCAGACATACTTAACGCGTATCGAGCTCGACTTGGCGTGACTCGAATCGACCTTCGCCCAGCGGGTTCCACTGCTTGAGCGTCAGGCTCAGCGTGTCGCCATTCACACCTCGCAGCGCATCAGCCAGCGTCAGCAGGTCATACACGGGAGAGCCTTGCACACCGGTGATGATGGACATGCGTTGGACGCCGAAGCGGTCGGCCGACGAGCCGTCTTCGATCAGCCGTACCAATACGCCCGGGGTATACGCCCATCCCAATCGCGAGGCCAGGCCCGGCGTGTACGTTTCAAATCGGCTTAATCCCGCATCCGTTGCCGGGCTGTCGGGACCCGCCTCGAACGGGTTGTCCAGTCGAGCCGGTGCCGAGAGCGAGCCGGTCTCGCGCGGGTCCATGACGAGCTGCACCCGTAGTGTGCGCATCCGACTGTCGCGCCAGATACGGATCGGCACTTCGGTGCCCGGCGGATGGGCGGATACCGCGATGCGCAGTTCCTCGGCCGAGCCGACCGCTTTACCGCCGACGTGCGTGACGATATCGCCAACCCGCATCCCCGCGTCCTGGGCCGGGCCGTCAGGTACCGGCTCACAAAGGACACCGCTGCCCTCGAAGCCCAGTTCCTGCCGGGTTGCGAAGTCGATGTCGTTGACGAAGACGCCGATGTACCCGCGTCGGACCTCGCCGTTGGAGATGAGTTGATCGACGACGTTGGCGATCAGGTCGACGGGGATGGCAAAGCCCAGGCCGGAGAACGTGGCTTGCGGGTTGCCTTCGACGGCGATGGCGGTGTTCATACCGATGACTTCGCCGCGGACGTTGGTTAAGGGCCCGCCGGAGTTGCCGGGGTTGATCGCGGCATCAGTCTGGATGTAGTTCTCATAGCTGTTGATGCGGGCGTCGTGGATGCGTCGGCCCGTTGCGCTGACGATGCCTTGGCTCATCGAGAAATCAAACTGAAATGGCGAGCCGACCGCGAACACGATCTCGCCTTGCTCTGCCGGCTGCGCCGCCAGCGCCGCAGGGATCAGGCCCGTGCGGTTGATCTTGAGCACCGCGATGTCGGTCTTCTTGTCTGTGCCGACGATGGTGGCGCGGTACTCGCCGCCGTCATCAAAGCGGACGACCGCCTGCTCGGCTCGGCCGCGGAGCAAATCTTCCACAACATGGTGGTTGGTGATGATGTAGTCGGTGTAGGTGTCCGGGTCGCTGGCGAAGTTGGGGAAGTGGCGATAGACCCAGCCCGAGCCGTTGCTGATCCCTTCGAGTCGACCCAGTCGCGGATCGCGTGCCAAGAGCGAGATGCTGGTGACGCTGGGGCGAACGACCTTGGCGACGTCTTTGAACGCATCAGACAATGTGAGGAGTGTCGGGTTCTCGACCAGGTCTTTGCGGACCTGTTCGATCTGCGCGCCTTCGTATGATTTGGCGATCTGCCGAACCATCCCCGGGGCCACAAGCATCGCCAGCACGAGGGTGCCGAGCAACAACAACGTCGGGCCGTACCATCGGATGGATGACATGCAAAGACTCCTGACGGGCGAAGGGCCCGCGTTATCTATACGAAGTGTAGGGGCAAAGGATCGGTAATCAATCCTTACTGCGATAAACCCCGCCCTCGGCGAGGTATTGCCCCGATTCGACCTGCTTGCACCACTTGCTCGCGGCGTCTTGAATCGCTTGGCCCAGTTGAGCCAGCGGCGGGGCGAAGGGCGGCTGCCAATCACTCATGCCCAGCACATCCTGCAGCACCACGACGTGTCCATCGCAGCCCGGCCCGGCACCACAGCCGACGACCGGGATCCGTTCGCCGGTACGCGGGTGACGCGCCTTTTCCATAATCCGCTGGCTCACTTCATCGGGTACCGCCTCGACCAGCAACGCCGTCGCACCCATCGCGATCATGAGCTGGGCCGTATCGACCAGCACGTCCGCATCTCGCTTGCTTCGGCCTGCGGCCTTGTACCCGCCATCGACGCGCACCTGCTGTGGTCGGCTACCAATATGCGCCACCACCGGCACGCCCGCCTGCGCGAGCTTCTCGACTAGGCTCGCTGCGCTGCCATCGACTTCGAGCTTCACACAGTCCGCGCCCGCATCCTGCATAAACGCGATCGCGTTGCGTACCGCCTCGGCCTCGTCGGCTTGGTAGCTACCAAAAGGCATGTCCGCCATGATGAGTGCATTGGGCGCACCGCGACGCACCGCCGCGGTGAGTTCGAGCATGAACGGCATCTTGGCTGGCAGCGTCGAGTCGTGCCCGAGGATTAGCTGGGCCGCCGTGTCACCAACTAGGAAGCTGCTGACCCCGCCGCGCCAAAGCCACTTGGCCGTCGTCGCGTCGTAGCACGTGAGCATCGCGAAGGTCTGCCCGGCCTCGGCCCACTTGCGCCAATCCCGCAGCGTCACGCGTCGGTCCGGGCGCTGAGTTGTTTCAATCGTCGTCGTCATCGCCTAATTGTATTCCACCTGTCCCATGAAGCGCCTCGGCTTGCCACGAAAACCATTGATCGCATCTGCCAACCCCTACAACCCCTACGCCTTACCAATCCACCGCAACCCGCTAAACCGCCCGGCATCGGCATCCGATAAGTCAATGGAGGCACCAAAGAAAGGGCAATCGATGTCTGTGCAAACTCAGCAGTTCCGTGTCGTCGGCGTCAACACCCAGAGCGGCGAGGATGTCTCGGTGGTCATTGATGCCGCGACCAAAGCTGCTGCCGAGGTCAAGGCCGAGCAGATGCACATCGAAACGACCCACATCGTTCGCCTAAAAACAGATAGCCCTGAGCCACCCGACGAGCACGAACTCTTCTCTTCTGAGGCTGCCGAGGCCTTGGCCGGCAATCGCACGATCAATCTCGTCGAAGCATGTGTCTCGCACGAACAGAGTCAACCAGCCACACCGGCGGAGGCCGCTTCAGCGGCCGGGTCTTTCCCCACAAATCCCTCCAACCCGCCACCGCGTGAAGTCGTCGCCGCGATCACCCGCCCAAGCTACGCCGCGCCCGCCACCCAACGCGAGCACAACAACGATGAGGTCTCGGGCAGGCGTGCCTTCGCCCTCGTCTTGGTCGTGCTATTGGGGATCAGTGCGGGTGCCTACTTCGTCCTCGTCCACCAACCCAACTCGACCAACGCGCAAGACCAAGACCTCGTCTTCGGGCAAGACCTCTTCAGCGATGTCCTTGAGCCAGCGGCTCTTGATCAGCCGAGTGAGCCCGTACGCGACGCCTTTAACAACCGCGCGACCAATCAGACTGCGAATACTAACAACCCGCCCATCGCGCCCGACCAACAGCTTCGGATCACGCCGCAAGTGGAATCAGCGGAGGCCGCTTCAGCGGCCGGGCCTTCAAAACCCAGCAAGTTAAAACTCCAATCCGTCGTCACTACGAACAAGGGCCGATTCGCCGTCATCAACGGCAAGCTCTACAAACAAGGCAGCGACATTGGCAGCGCCATCCTCGTCAGCGTCGCCGACGACTGGGTTCTCATCGAACGCGATGGCAAACAGTTCACGCTGCACATTCAAGCGAAGAATTAATCTGTAGGGTGGGTGGAGTGCAACGATACCCACCGCACTATCCTTGATGATTCGTGGTGGGTATCGTTGCACTCCACCCACCCTACGGGATCTGAATAACTTACCCCTTCGCGATCGGTGTCAGATAGCCGACCGGTTTGTCTTGAGCCTTGTACTGCGGGAAGAAATCGGTCTTGTCCGCTTGGAAACCGAACAGGGAGTAAAGCGCCTCGGCAAACACGACGCGGAAGTCGACGTGGATCGGGAGGTCGCGACCCGCAATGAGAGCCTTTTTGTCCAGGCCCGTGTACTTGCCATAAATGTTGCCGCCCTTGACCATCCCGCCGACGGCCATCATGAAACCGCCTCGGCCGTGATCCGTGCCGCGGTTACCGTTCTCGTAAACCGTTCGGCCAAACTCAGACATCACCAGCACCATCGTCTTGTCCATGTGCGTGCCAAGATCATCGTGGAACGCGCGGATGGCCTCGGCCAAGACCGTGAGCATGTTGGCCATGGTGCCGTCGGTGCCGCCCTGGTAGGCGTGGTGGTCCCAGCCGCCGTAGTCGATCGCAGCGACCTCTAAGCCCTCGCCGGCCTTGATGACCTTGGCGATGTCGGCGAGTTGGCGGGCCAGGCGCGAGTCGGGGTACTTGCCGTTGGCCTGGCCGCGGACGATACCCTTGAGGTGGCGGAGCTTTTCGATGCTGTCTTCACCCGCCTCAGCGATGAACTGGTTGAGGTCGTCCTCGGCCTTTTCAATTGGCTTCACCGCTGCGCCGCCGCTGACGCGCGGGACATCCGGGTCCACGGGCGTGTCTTTCGCTTCTGGGATGCCGTTCATCTTGCGTGCCTCGGCATCACCTTCGCATGAATACATCCGCTCAAACGCGTTCATTGCTTTGTCGGCCCCGCCGGTCGGCACCGCCAGCACGGGGTACTGACCACGCAGCGACCTGGGCAGCGTCGGCTGCAAGGAGATCGCACGCAGCGCGCGGTCTGCGTTGGACTGCGTCGCGGTCAGATAGCGGTTGAGCCAGCCCTCGGTGACG
>JARFRI010000185.1 GCA_029287335.1 Phycisphaera sp.
GGCGGCGCCGGGTTCCTCGGCAGCCATATCTGTGAGCGCATGGTCGATCAGGGCCACGATGTCATCTGCCTGGACAACCTCTTCACCAGCCAGAAGCACAACATCGAGCACCTGCTCAAGAAGCCCAACTTCGAGTTCATCCGGCACGACGTGACCCAGCCGATCACGCTCGAGGTCGACCAGATCTACAACATGGCCTGCCCCGCATCGCCCGTGCACTACCAGTACAACCCAATCAAAACCATGAAGGTCTCGGTCATGGGCGCGATCAACATGCTCGGCCTGGCCAAGCGCACCGGCGCACGCATCCTTCAGGCCTCCACCTCCGAGGTCTACGGCGACCCTACTGCAGAGCACCATCCCCAGACCGAAGCCTACCGCGGCAATGTGAACCCCATCGGCGTGCGTGCCTGTTACGACGAAGGTAAGCGCGCTGCAGAGACCCTCTTCTTCGACTACCACCGCGCCAACAATGTCGACATCCGCGTCGTCCGGATCTTCAACACCTACGGCCCGCGGATGCACCCCTACGACGGCCGAGTCGTCACCAACTTCATCGTCCAAGCCCTCAAGGGCCAGGACATCACCATCTACGGCGACGGCTCGCAAACCCGCTCATTTTGCTACTGCGATGACCTGATCGATGTCATCATCGCGCTGATGAACAACGACGACTCGCCCGACCCCAGCTTCGTTGGCCCGGTCAACATCGGTAACCCCGGCGAGTTCACCATCAAGCAGCTCGCCGAAAAAATCATCGAACTCACCGGCTCCAGCAGCAAGCTCACCTTCCTGCCCCTCCCCAACGATGACCCCCTGCAACGCAAACCCGACATCAGCCTCGCCAAAGAAAAGCTCGGCTGGCAGCCAAAGATCGCGCTGGAACAAGGCCTCAAACAAACGATCGACTACTTCAAGTCGGTTGATCTGGATAGCTTCCGTGTCCCGACCAACCACACCGCACATAAGTCTTCGGAAAAAGGCTAAGCCTCCGCGTAATCAACCAAGCACCAGCGGCAGCACGAGCCGATAGCCGACGATCAACACGAGCCCGCTGAAGATCGACACCAGTCCCCCGAGCTTGAGCAGCGAGCTGGCACGCACCTCGCCGGTCGCGAACGCGATCGCGTTGGGCGGGGTGCTCACCGGCATCGCCATCGCAAACGAACAACCCATCGCACATAGCACCGCGAGTTCGACCCGATCCGACAAGGTCAGTGACAGCGCCAACACGATCGGCACGAGCAGGTTGGCCGTCGCGGTGTTGCTCATGAACGTGGATAGCGCGATTGATAAGACCACGACCACTGCGCCCAGGCCCAACAGCCCGCCGGGCAGGGCCGTCATGTCCGCGCTGGCGACCAGCTCGCTTAAGCCAGACGCCTCGATCCCAACACCCATCGCCAACCCGCCCCACATCAGGATCAGGATGTTCCAGTCGATCGAGTCGACGTCGTGTTTATCCAACACGGACAGCGCGGTCAGCGCGACCGCCGCGAGCAGCGCGACGGTCCCCGCACCAATACCGTGCCATTGCCCGGTGAGCCAGAGCACGACCGTGCCGAGCAGGATCGACAGCGTCAGCTTGCCGTACCACGAGATGCGTTTGGGGCCCTCGATGGTTGGCAGCTTGAGGTCCGCCTCGGGCTTGTGCGTGTGGTATAGCAACTGCCCGACCAGTAGGAGCAGGATTAGCGCGAGCGGCACACCCATCATCATCCACTGCAGGAACGTGATCGTGCCCGGCTCGGCGGCGTTGATCGCGGCGTAGGCCACCGCGT
The DNA here is from genome assembly GCA_029287335.1 of Phycisphaera sp. GTDB lineage: Bacteria > Planctomycetota > Phycisphaerae > Phycisphaerales > Phycisphaeraceae > JAHQVV01. Next base: position 1,782 of record JARFRI010000185.1, read on the forward strand.
TAGGCGGCGTACCAATCGGCGTACCCACCCCGCCGATGTTCGCGCCAAAGGGTACCGCCAACACCAACCCGCGGTGGTACCGATCGTCGGCGGGCAACTGCTTGAGGATCGGCCGGAGGATCGCGATCATCATCGCCGCCGTCGCCGTATTGCTCATCCACATCGAGAAGAACGCGCTGATCAGCAGCACGCCATACATCAGCATCATCGGGCTGGTCGTGAAAGGGGCAAGCACCTTCGCCGCAATCGCACGATCGATCTGATGCTTTGTCAGGGCCGCAGACAACAAGAAGCCGCCCATAAATAAGATGATGATGTTGGACCCAAACGCCGCGAGAAAAATCGTCGATGAGATCGACACACCCTCCGGCAAAGGCTGCAAGCCCGGCAACAACTCCGCTAATCCACCCTCCGTCGCCAGGAACAAGATCATCATCGCGATGACCAGCAGCGACGTCGCGTAGAGCGGCAGCACCTCAAAGGCCCAGAACATTGCCGCAACGACAAACACGCACGCCATCCGCCTTTGCAACTCACCGACCCCGGCCGGTAGCAAGAAATAGAGCCCGACCGAAAGGACCGCGGTCAGCACGATCATGATGATCTGCGATCGCTTGGGCCGGGGGATCGGGTTGTGTGCCAGTTGCGTCATCGGCCGTACAACAAGCGGTTGCGTTGTTCGTATCGATTGGAAGCCAAGCCAAACCGATCATACCGATGACAAGGAGACCTCGCCCCGCTCGATGATCAGAATCGCGTTAGCGTTAAGGCCGGCTTAATGAAACAGCTTGGGCACAAAGCAGCCGGTCTGCTTCATGTAGTCCCGGTACTGGTCGCCGAACACCGCGATCAGTGCCTGTTCTTCGCGCTTGGCCTTCATCCGTAACAGCACGATGTGGATCACCGCGATGATGGCCATCGGGTAGCTGGCACAGGTCACCGCGGTCGCGGCGATCATCAAGGCGCTCAGCGCGTAGATCGGGTGGCGGGCCACGCCGAAGAGCCCGTTGGTGACCAGTTGCTGGTCCTCATCCTCTTTGACGATCGCGACCGACCAGTTCCGGCCCATGAGATACCAGCAGTAACACGTCACGAGTAAGCAACCAAAGACGATCCCCGCCGACCCCCAGCGCACCGCAAGCAGCGGCATCTCAAAGCTTTCCGCGAACGGGCCCCAAGGCGGCTCGTCCTTGCGCAACGCAACCACCGGCAGGGCGTTCCATAGGATGATCACGATCGCCCAGCCCCGCATCAGCCAACGATCGGCGCGCTGTCTGGGCCGAATCGCCCCGCGCGTGCCCGTCTTGTAACGCTTGTAGAACGAGAGTGTGACAACGGATATCCAGTAAAGCCAGACCGAGCCGACTACGACGATCAAAGGCCCATCGACCCAGGTCAGGGTCTTGTCGCCAATCAACGCGAGGGTGGAGCCAACGGGATAGATCATGGCATGCCGATTCGTGTCTGTTAGTTCGACTGCTGTTTGACCTTCGCGGGGAAGATCGCCGCGACGTCGGGTTTACCAGAGACTTGGGCTCGGATGAGATCGACCATCAATGCCTGGATGTCCGGATCGCTCTCGATATCGAAGTGGTTGAAGTCGATGTCGCTCAATGGCCCGGCCTCAGCGGAGCGCACATCGAAGTTGATTAACTCGGTCTCCGGGTTCTCGGTTTCGACCGGGATACCCCGGAACGCGGGGATCCAGTCCGTCTTTGGGTGCGAGAGAAAGATGTTGTGACACTGCTTCACGTTGCCCGGAACCATCGGCGGGTTGGTCGCATCCAGCAGCACAATGTAGTCCACCGTGATACCCGCGTCTTGCAACTTCGCAGCGAGCTTCAGCGCCTTGTCCGCACCCAGCGAGTGCCCGCCGAGCACCAAAGGCCGACGCAACTCGCCAGCGCGATCCGCTTTGATGATCCGGTCGCCGATGTCGCGCCACTGCGATCCCGAAATCGTCCGTGCGTGGTGGCCCTCTTCGTTCAGCTCGTTGGTTACATCAAGCAAGCCTTTGGAAAAAACGTTCCATAAACCAAGGATCAAGAACGTCGAGCCGGGCTTATCTGCCTTGGCCTGGCTGTAGTCGATCGGCGCGCTGGAACAGCCCACCCCCGCGAGTAAACCAATCAATAAAAAAACAACCCAGTAGCGACGCATCGCAATTCCTTTGTTCTTTCTACAAAATCGATCAGCCAAGCAGGCACATCGAATCGCAAAGTTTAGCCGACATCGCCCGGCCGAGTCGATTCCGCCTGGCCGGGCCTAATCCTCGGCCCATTGAGCCAACGCCCGATCACCGTGTACCGCACGCCCCACTGATAGCTCGCCAGCGTCACCACCGACGTCACCGCGACGATGACCAGGAACTTCACCCATGGCCCAACCGCCCAGCCCTTCATCAAGATCATCAGCAGCGCAACGATCGGCAGGTGGACCAAATACACCCAGTACGCCGAGTCACTGAGCCACCGCACCACCGCCCGCGGCTTGGCGAGGATGGTCAGGCCCAAACCGGTCATACCCCAGATCATCAGCCAGCAAAACAACGCGATCATCGCGCCGATCGCGATGCGGTCGGCATACTTGGGATAGCCCAGGCTTTCTAGCGTGCGGAAGTCGTAAGAAGCGAACAGGATAAAAATAAGTGTTGCACCTGTGAGATAAATCCAAGCATATCGCTTGATCGCATCCATCTCCCGATGCAGGCGGAACAGATAGATCCCCACCACGAAGAAATAGCCCTGGTACACAAGCTGAACCAACTCATAGCCCCACTGCTCCAGCGTCAGCGGAACGATGTGGTGGTACGCAAAATAAAAACTTGGGTCGTAAGCAAGAAACGCGAACGTCGGTAGCGCAAACACCATCGGCCGAAGCGCCGACGTAAAGCACCACTTACCCACCGCCCCAAGCACCGGCTCATCATCGCTTGGCTGACTCTTGGCCAGCTTCAACACCGCCCAGTACACAAACGAAAACACCACGAGGTAGTTCAAAAACCACAGGTGAGCCGGACCCATGAAGTGGTCCTCGAACTCCGGCGTATCAAAATCAAACTGGTACACCTCTTCCCATCGCACCCGCCCCTCAGCCAGCCAGCCCCAACTCCAGATCACATACATCAAAGGCAGCAGCGTCACAGAAGCGATCGCCACCGGGATCAGAATGCGATCGACGCGGTGCTTGAGGAACCCGCCTGGCCCACGCCGCCGGGCAAGCATCGCCGCGAAGAAGCCGGCCATGACAAAGAACAACGGGATCCGCCAGCCGTGGATCCACCAGAACACCGCGTCAAAGCTCCAGTGTGTCGGCTGCTCGGTCAATGGCCAGAGCAGCCCCTCCATCGGCGCGACCATGTACGTGATCGCCGC
>JARFRI010000204.1 GCA_029287335.1 Phycisphaera sp.
TGGGGCGGTGGTCATTAGGGTCTGGGGTCTAGGGTGCGGGGTCTAGGTCATTGTGACACAAGATAGATGCTTGTGGCGTCGAACCACGTCACGCAAAACGAGCGCTTTGGTGATCGATTTAAATATTGTTGTTTAATACCAGCCTAGACCCCAGACCCCAGACCCTAGCCCCTAGACCCCACCCGAACCTTCTCGCTCCAGCGGATGTTCAGGTCGTGCTCGACATCGACAAGGTCCAGCACCCGTCCGACCACAAAGTCGACAAGATCACTGATCGTCTCGGGCATCATGTAGAACCCCGGCTGGGCAGGACACACGATCGCGCCCGCTTCGGTGACGGTCTGCATGTTGCGGATGTCGATGAGCGACAAAGGCATCTCCCGGTGTACGAGCACGAGCTTGCGACGTTCCTTCAGCGTCACGTGCGCGGCGCGATGCACCAGGTTCTGCCCAACGCCGGACGCGATCGCACCAAGCGAATTCGACGAGCAGGGGATCACGATCATGCCATCGTGCTTAAACGAGCCGGAGGCGATCGTCGCGCCCACATCGCGGAAGTTGTGCAGGATCAGGTTGTCTGGCTTCTCGCTCTCGCCCTCAAACCCCGCCAATGAAGCAAGGCCAGACGGCGTCAGCCCTTCCAACCCCAACTCATCGTGCAAGAGCCGTTGTCCAAGCGGCGAGACGACCAGGTGTGTCTCGATCCCCGCGGCGACGACCAGTTGTACGAGCCGATGGGCATACAACGCGCCACTGGCCCCGGTGATGGCAACGACGAGTCGGCGGTTTGCATGTGATTGGGTCATCGGTCACTCCGTTCGCAGGTAGTTTAGGCGCTGTACTGATTACTTCGCTTTGTTTCGCCGAACGGTTTCACGGGTGATGATCAACGCGTCTTGTTGGACTTCCAGGCCGACCAGTCGCCCATCGCGCAGGCCGTCGGCACTGGGATCGATGGGCAACTCAAACGGCGGCACAGGGTTGCCCTGCATCAGGTCAAGCAGGATCCCGTCCTTGGCCTGGCTGGCGACGATCTGCGTGGCGGTTGCGACGGGCAATGGCAGCCGGCCGGCAGTGGCTTGTTTGAGCGTGCTGGTCAGCGTGCCGTTCTCGGCGACCGTGACCGCAAAGCTCAGCGCGATCACTTGGTCGATGTCTTGTGTTTTGATCTCGAAGCTGATCCGCAGCAGGCCGTCGCCGGGCGAGTCGATCATGGCCGACGGTGCGCTGTCGGGTATCTTGATACCGACCTCCGCGAGTAATTCGATGCCTTCGGTTTGTATCCATGTATTCAAATCCGCGTACGGGATCGTGATCGTTTTACGCTGGCCAAACAGGTCGGCCTCGGTCAGCGGCGTCTTCTCACCCGGGTCGCTCCACTGCGTCAATAGTTGATTACGCAGGGATTCACTGACGGCCTGCCGCTGCGCATCGGGCATCGCCGCGAGGCGCTGCTGTTCGTTATCCCAGTGTGCGGGCCTGCCATGAAAACTGAGATAGACAAGCAGCGCCGCGAGACACAGCAGCACGAACAACGCCGCGAAGGCGAGCCCCAGCACTCGGACCCCTCGGCTGCGCTTGGCTGCCGTGCTGCTCATCGCTTGGCCTCTTGCAATGCTTTGGCGGCCGACGCTAAGCGTTGGTGCAGGATCTCGTGATCATCGACGCAAGACAGCGCGTGTTCCAAGGCTTGCAGGTACGCCAGCGACCCTGTCTTGGCATCGATCGCGGCGAGTGCAACATTGCCCAGCGCTTCGCTGGCCTGCATAAACCAGTGGGCGGGTGTCGGCGGGGCGATGGCCGCGGGATCGACCCATTGGCCTACCCAATCGCTTTTCGGCGCGGGCAGGTCAACGCTGATCTGCGGCCCGGCAAAGCTGGTGACCCGCCAAGTCGCGCTATCCGATGCGTTGTCCGCAAAGAGCAGCTCAATGGGGCGATTACCGTCACGCACGGCATCGCCGATCGCTTTGGCATCCGTTGCGGTGCAAGGCCAAGTCAAGACGACACAGCCCTGTTCAATGTCCGCAACCTGCGCAGCGACGTCTTGTTCATCTTTAGGCGTCCCGAGCAGGATCGGCCCATCCAGCGCCGCCTGCCGTCGTTGCCGACGGGCCTCTTGCAATGGCATGAGCACACGCTGATACATCACCCAATCGGCCGCCTGCCGCGCTTGACCAAGCGCATCGACGCAGAGCGATTCGCACCGCGCGTAGTCCAACTCGGCAAGGGCCTGGCTGGCGGTTTCCATTTGTTGGTCAAGGGTGGCAGGCATCCGTTCATTCTAGCAGGCATCGTGCTACAGCCTCGGGACCACGATCATGATCGCGGGCAGCACGAGGCATAGGAAGATGAGCGTGTTGACGATCCAAACGCTCCCGGCCATGCGTGCGTCGAGGTGGAACAGGTTGGCGACGATGACGGTCTGGATCGCGGCGGGCATGAACGCGATGAGGATGAAGGTCTGATCGAGCATCGCTGGCGGCGGGACGGTGCCGAGGTTGCGCGCGATCAGTAGCAGGCCGAGGGTTAAGAGTGGCGTGGCGATGAACTTCACCGCGCCAAGGATCGCGTGTGACTTAAGGTGGGGCCGAAGGTGATCGAAGTGCAGTCGCATGCCGATGCCGAAGTAGGCCGCCGCAGACCCCACAAAGATCAGGATCTTCATGAGGTACCAGTCGGTAACGATGGTTGGCACGGGGACTTTTGCATAGGCCAGAGTGATGCCTGCGGCGGAGGAGTAGAAGAGCATCGCCTTCCAATCGACGAAGCTCTTGTAGAGGATTCGGCCGAAGGGTTGCTTGTCTTGCCCGTCGCCTGCGAAGTGCTGGACCATGGGGAAGAGGAAGATGACGACGGCCATCGACATGGTCATCACGATGAGCAGGCCGTAGGCCAGCGCGCTGATCGAGAGTTTGTCGGCCTGGTCCGGTGAGAGGATGCCGCTGGGCCCGGCTTCTTGTCGCAGCAGTTCGCCGACCGGGAGGATGGCATAGGCGAGAAAGGCGCCCAGCGCGAAGCCGGAGTTGCGCAGCCCCGCGGCCAGCGCGAGGACGCCGACCTGGTTGCGCTTGAGCTTGATCGCCTTGGCCAGCGGGATGATGAGGAAGGCGGGAATGACGACGAGCAGCGGCTCGATCGCGAGCACCCAGAGGTTGGCTGGGTCCGGGTCGAGGTGCCAGAGTGCCAGGAAACCTGCCGAGGACCAGAGGATGACGATGGTGACCCAGTGGACCTTTCGGCTGACGTCTTCGTGCAGCCAGCCGCGTTCGCGCGAGATATAGCCCGCCGCGATGGATAGGGCGCTGACTAGGGCGAGCGCGAAGAACTCGAGGGTGCGTGCGTCCATGGGCTTAGCTTAGTGCCCGTGTTTGGCCGTCCTCGGAGACAAACGCGGAGTAGATCGCTTGCACGGCTTTCTCAAAGTCCTGCACATCGGTGCCGACGATGATGTTCATCTCGCTTGAGCCCTGGTCGATCATGCGGATGTTGACATTCGCTGTGCCGAGCGCACCGAAGAGTTTGGCCGAGGTACCGGTTTGCTTGGCCATGCCTCGGCCGACCGTCGCGATCAGGGCCAAGTTGTTATCAAGCTCAATGCTGTCGGGCTTCACGGCCGTATGCAGCGCCGCGACAATGTCTTCGAGCTTGCCTTCTAAAGCGGTGTCTTCGATGACGACGCTGAGCGTATCGATGCCCGAAGGGATGTGCTCGAAGCTGACATTGAAGTCCGCCAGGACGCCCAAGACGCGCTTGCCGAAGCCGATCTCGGTGTTCATCATCGCCTTTTCGATCTGGATGATCGTGAAGTCTTTTCGACCCGCGATGCCGGTGATCTGATAGGACTGCTTGGCACTGGGGTGGTCGTTAGAGACGATCAGCGTGCCGGGGTGGTCCGGGTCGTTGGTGTTACGGATGTTGACCGGGATGTTGGCCTGTCGAACGGGGAAGACGGCTTCGTCGTGGAGGACGCTTGCGCCGGAGTAGGACAACTCGCGTAGCTCGCGGTAGGTGACGGTTTCGATCGTGAAGGCGTCGGGGACGATGCGCGGGTCGGTGATGAGCAGGCCGTGGACATCGGTCCAGTTCTCGTAGACGGACGCGTTGACGCCGCGCGCGATAATCGCGCCGGTGACATCGGACCCGCCTCGGCTAAAGGTCTTCACGTTCCCATCCAGCCCGGTGCCGAAGAACCCGGGGATCACCGCGCGGTCGACATTGGCCAGGCGCTTGGCGAGGGTGGCGTAGGTCTTGTCTTCATCCAGTCGGCCGCGCTCGTTGAAGAAGATCAACTCGGTGGGATCGACGTAGTCGCACTGAAGCAGCTGGGCGATGATCCGCCCATTGATCGCTTCGCCCCGGCTGGCGGCGTAGTCCGCTGGCAGGCCACGCCGGCCGTGGTCAGCAATGATTGCTTCGGCTTCGGTGAGGATCGGCCCAAGGTCCAGCGACAGGCCAAGCTCGCTGACGATCCCTTGGAAGCGATCGCAGATCGGGTCCCACGCGTCGTCAAACTTCAGTCCCTTGCTCGCCAGGTCGTGGCATAGGTAGAGCAGGTCCGTGACCTTGGTGTCCTTGGGCTCGCGCTTGCCGGGCGCGGAGGGCACGACAAAGCGGCGGTCAGCGTCGCTCTGGACGATGGCCTGCATCTTGCGGATCTGCGGGGCGGAGGCCAGCGAGGTCCCGCCGAACTTGGCGACTTTGGTGGGCATGGTGGGGCTTGACGGTGGGTTTGCGATCGAAAGCGAGCCTGACAAGATACCCCAACCTCGCCGCTCTCGCCGCTCGCTCAATTGACGAAACGCCTTAAATCACTAGAATCTGTCCTCTCCCCCGGCGGTGCGATACCCCGCGAAACGGACGAGACTTGTGTTAATCAACGGTTCACAACCCGCCTTAGGATGGCGGCGTTGAGGGCCGATTCCCTTGTTGTTTCTCGCTTTAGAGAACTCCGGATCCCCCGCAAAAAGGACACGCGCGATCATGGCCACCAAATCCACTAAAAAGACGACCAAGAAGACCACCGCCAAAGCCAAGGCCGGCAAAATGGTCTACTACTTTGGCAAGACCAAAGTCGATGGCAAGCCCAATCAAAAAATTCTGCTCGGCGGTAAGGGTGCCAACCTCGCTGGCATGACCTCCATCGGCCTGCCCGTCCCCGCTGGCTTTACCTGCACGACCGAGTGCTGTGACCAGTACTACAAGCAAGGCCGTAAGCTGCCTGCGGGTCTGATGGATCAGGTCCACACCGCGGTCAAGCTGCTGGAAAAAGAGAACGGCAAGAAGTTCGGCTCCAATACCGACCCGCTGCTCGTCTCCGTCCGCTCCGGTGCCGCCCAGTCGATGCCCGGCATGATGGACACCGTCCTGAACCTCGGGCTTAACGACGAGTCCGTCGTCGGTCTGGCCAATGCGACCGGCAACGAGCGCTTCGCCTACGACGCATACCGTCGACTGCTGAACATGTACGGCGACGTTGTCATGGGTGTCGATCACCACGCGTTTGAAGAAGAGTTCAACAAGATCAAGAAGGCTCAAGGCGTCAAGATCGATACCGATGTCAACGCTGCTGGCCTGATCAAGCTCTGCGAAGCCTACAAGGCCGTCATCAAGAAGCACGCCGGCATGCCCTTCCCGCAAGACGCGATGAAGCAGCTTGAGCTTGGTATCACCGCTGTGTTCAAGTCGTGGATGGTCCCGCGTGCGATCCGCTACCGCCAGATCAACGAGATGATCGGCCTGGCCGGTACTGCGGTGAACGTGCAGACCATGGTCTACGGCAACATGGGCGAAGATTGCGGCACGGGCGTCGCCTTTACCCGCGACCCCTCGACCGGTGCGAACAAGTTCTACGGCGAGTTCCTCGTTAACGCACAGGGCGAAGACGTCGTGGCAGGCATCCGCACGCCGATCCCTTGCGACCAGATGCACAAGTGGAAGGCCCCCAACGACAAGACGATCGGCAAGCGCCTGCACGGCGAGCTGATGAAGATGAAGAAGACCCTCGAAGCGCACTACAAGGATGTCCAAGACATCGAGTTCACCTTCGAGAAGGGCAAGATGTTCATGCTGCAAACGCGTACCGGTAAGCGTACCGGTGCCGCGGCGGTGAAGATCGCTTGCGACATGGTCAAGGAAAAACTGATCACCGAGAAGACCGCAGTCATGCGGATCCCGGCGAACGACCTGACCCAGCTCCTGCTGCCATCGTTTGACCCTAAGGCGAAGGCCAAGGCATCGCCGTTGACCGTCGGCCTGCCCGCGTCGCCTGGTGCGTCGTTCGGTGCGTTGGCGTTCACGGCTGAAGAAGCTGTTGAGCGAACTCACCAAGGTGAGCGCGTCCTGCTGGTGCGTCAAGAGACCAGCCCGGAAGACGTCGATGGCATGCACAGTGCCGACGGCATCCTCACCTCGACCGGCGGCATGACCAGCCACGCAGCGGTTGTCGCGCGTGGTTGGGGTAAATGCTGCGTGGCCGGAGCGGGCGAAGTCGTCATCGACGCCAAGGCCGGCAAGATCAAGGTCGGCGGCAAGACCTACGGCCGCAAGGATGTGCTGTCGATCGATGGCAGCACCGGCGAAGTCTTCGCGGGTGAAATGGGCACAATGACGCCTAAGCTCTCCGGCGATTTCTCGACCGTCATGAAGTGGGCCGACAAGTACCGCAAGCTCGCCATCCGCACCAACGCGGATTCGCCTGCCGACGCCAAGCGTGCCCGGGACTTCGGCGCAGAAGGCATCGGCCTGACGCGGACCGAGCACATGTTCTTCGAGGGCGACCGCATCATAGCGATGCGTGAGATGATCCTCGCCGAGACACTGGGCGATCGTCAGAAAGCGCTCAAGAAGCTGCTACCGTTCCAACGCAAGGACTTCACGGGCATCTTCACTGCGATGAAGGGCTTGCCTGTGACGGTTCGCTTGCTCGACCCGCCGCTGCACGAGTTCCTCCCGCACGACGCGAAGGGCATCGCCGAGGTCGCCAAGACCCTGGGCGTCAAGCCCGCCAAGGTCAAGGCCCGTGTTGCCATGCTGCACGAGTCCAACCCGATGCTTGGTCACCGTGGTTGCCGACTGTCGATCACCTACCCCGAGATCCTGACCATGCAGGTCACCGCGATCACCGAGGCGGCGATTGCTTGCAAGGCCAAGAAGATCTATGCAAAGCCTGAGATCATGATCCCGCTGGTTGGCACCGTGAAGGAACTCGCGATTCTTCGTGAGAAGGCCGAGGCAACGATCAAGACCGTCAAGCTCGCCAAGAAGTTCAAGGGCAAGATGGATATCACCATCGGCACGATGATCGAGATCCCGCGTGCAGCGCTGACCTCAGACGAAGTGGCGACCGAAGCCGACTTCTTCAGCTTCGGCACCAACGACCTCACGCAGCTGACCTTCGGCTACTCGCGTGACGACGTCAACACCTTCCTTCCCGACTACATCGGCCAGGAAATCCTCGAGAAGGACCCGTTCCAGTCGCTCGATACGACCGGTGTTGGTCAACTTGTTGCCATGGGTGTCGAGAAGGGCCGATCGACCAAGAAGAAGCTCAAGGTCGGCATCTGTGGCGAG
>JARFRI010000207.1 GCA_029287335.1 Phycisphaera sp.
ATCTTCGCCCACCGCGTCGCGCACAAGCTCTACTCCCTCGGCGTGCCCATGCTCCCGCGCATCATGTCCGAGTGCGCTCACAACGAAACGGGCATCGACATCCACCCCGGCGCGACCATCGGCGAGTCCTTCTTCATCGACCACGGCACCGGCGTCGTTGTCGGCGAGACGGTCGTCATCGGCGATCGCGTCAAGATCTACCAAGGCGTCACCCTCGGCGCGCTGTCCACTAAGGGCGGCCAGTCCTGGCGCGGCAAGCGACGACACCCCACCATCGAAGACGACGTCACCATCTACGCAGGGGCCACCATCCTCGGGGGCGACACCGTCATCGGCGCACGCTCCACCATCGCCGGCTCGGTCTTCATGACCAAATCCGTCCCGCCGGACCACACCGTCCTGGCCGACCACCCCACCCCCAAGGTCAAAGCAAGACGCGGCGCAAAACCCAGCATCGACCAAGACCTCGGCGGCGGCATCTAACAGCCGCTCGCGGCTTCGCACAAGAGCGCCCCATCAAAACCCACAACCTCAATAGATTCAACGCATCACCGCGCCTATGATCCAATGGCGTCTGGATCACTTTTGCGACCATCTTGCAAGCGTTATGCCCCACACCCTCACCGTTGATTTCAGCCGACCGATCCGCCTGTTCCCGTTGGCACAGTGCATCCTGCTGCCCCACGCAACAGTGCCGCTACACATCTTTGAACAGCGCTTCCGCGCCATGACCAAGGACGCCCTCGACGCCGATGGCCTGATCGCCATGGCCACCTTCGACGGCGACGACTACCAGGTCGACTACGAAGGCACCCCACCCATCCGCCCCAGCGTCTGCGTCGGCTACGTCGTCCATCACGAGCGACTCTACGACGGCCGATACAACATCCTGCTCCAAGGCATCGCCCGCGCCACCATCCAAGAAGAATGCGAACTCAGCCCAGGCGGCTACCGCACCGCGATCCTCCGCCCCGCCGAGACCAGCGTGATGGAACTCGACCTCGAAGATCAGCGAAAATGCCTGGACGAACTGCTCCGCGATGAGCACCTGCAACAGCTCGCCTGCATCCGCAATATCCGCAACTGGTTCAGCCCCGACCTGTCCACCCCCGTGGTCATCGACCTGGCATGGCAAGCGATCTCGCGTGACAGCGAGCAGCGCTATGCCGTACTGGCCGAGCCTTGCGTTTTTAAGCGGTTCGAGTCCCTGCAGCACCACCTGCTCCGCACACGCAAGACCCTGGCGATGGCCCAGCAGATGGGATCGTGTACCAGCGAGACCGGCCTGCCGCTCAACTAGCCGCTCACGGCTTAGCACCCGAACCCCACCTCCAAAACCACCCTGCTAAGATGCCATCATGTCGATGGATGCTCAACCAGTCACGGAAGACTTAAACGATTACGCGCAAACCGACCCGCTGCTCCAAGGCCTCACCGCGCCGCAGCAGCAGGCCGTTGTTCACCTCGACGGCCCGCTGCTCGTCCTCGCCGGGCCCGGCTCGGGTAAGACCCGCGTCATCACCCGCCGCGTCGCGCACCTGATCCAGCGCTGCGGCGTCGCGCCGTGGAATGTCCTGGCCATCACGTTCACCAACAAGGCCGCCGCGGAGATGCGCGAGCGCGTCGGAGCCCTGCTCACCGAGCGCCAAGCCAAGGCGACGACCATTGCGACCTTTCATAGCCTCTGCGCGCGATTGCTCCGGCAGTATGCCGACAAGCTGGATCTGCCCGCGGGCTACTCCATCTACGACAGCTCCGATCAGAAGCGCGCGATGAAGCAAGCCCTGGAAGACCTCGAAATCAGCACCAAAAACTTCCCCCCCGCCAATACGCTTAGCACCATCAGCAACGCCAAAAACGAGCTCATCGGCCCCGAGCAGTTCGCCACCAACGCCGACAATTTTTATGACCGCACCATCGCCAAGGCCTACACCCGCTACAGCGAAATCCTCACCAAGAACCACGCGCTGGACTTCGACGACCTCATGCTCAAGACCGTCCAACTCATGCGCCAGCACCCCGACGTGCTCGACGAATTGCGCAGCCGGTTTCAATACGTCCTCATCGACGAATACCAGGACACCAACCACGCCCAGTTCATGATCGCCAACGCCCTATCCTCGGGCCACAAAAACATCATGGCCACCGGCGACCCCGACCAATCCATCTACGGCTGGCGCGGCGCGAACATCCGCAACATCCTCGAGTTCGAGGACCACTACCCCGATCCTACGATCGTCCGCCTCGAACAAAACTACCGCTCGACCAAACAAATCCTCAGCGCCGCCGATGCTCTGATCCAAAACAACCACGGCCGAAAGCACAAAGCCCTCTGGACCGAAAACCCCGACGGCGACCCCGTCCAGATCGTCACCCATTACGACGAGCGCGGCGAGGCCCGCTGGGTCGCAGAAACCTTCCGCGATCTGCACGACAAGCAAAACTTGGCCTGGGGGCACATGGCCGTGTTCTATCGCGTTAACTCGCTCTCGCGCGTGATGGAAGAGGCGCTGCGCGACAGCGGCATCCCGTACCAGATCGCGCGCGGCACCGCGTTTTATGACCGTAAAGAAGTGAAAGATGCGGTGGCATATCTGCGGGCCGTCGCCAACCCGGCCGACGAGGTCACGCTGCTCCGCATCATCAACACCCCCGCCCGCGGGATCAGCGCGACGACCGTCAAATCGATGCAGGCTTACACGCTTGCCGAGAACGCCTCGATCGATACTGTGCTCGCCAATCCGCTGGTGCTGACCAACATCAACACCCGCGCCCAAAACGCGATCGCCAAGTTCGACAAGATCCTGCAAGGCTGGAAAAAAACAGTCGAAGGTGCCGACAGCGCCGAGGAACATTCCGGGGGCCTGCGCTACTTCGTCGAGCGCGTCCTCCGCGAGTCCGGCCTGGAAGACCACTATAAAAACGACAAGTCCGACCCGGATGGCACCCGCTTTGACAACCTCGGCGAATTGGTCAGCGCGGCCCAGCAGTTCGAGCAGGAATACATCATCGACATCGAAGCCGACAGCGATGGACGCGAGACCGACGCCCCGCTGCAAGAC
>JARFRI010000212.1 GCA_029287335.1 Phycisphaera sp.
CTCGCCAAGGGCACGTACTTCATCGCGATCGAAAGCGGCGGCGAATACGAAGACCTGGGCGTCTACGACCTGACGATCAGCCAGTGAGTTGATCCCCAAAAGATCGATGATCACATTGTTCAATCAGTCGCACGTTGATTAAAAAGTGTGAAGATCAACTGACTCTCGAATCTTTTCGTTAATGGCACAACGATTGCACAGTACCCCAACGGCCCATGCGGTCGGTACTTTTGCTCAGCAACTGAGCAAAGACGCATGAATACGCCAAGAGATGCCTACCTTGCAGGCATCAGCACCCTGGAAGCGGAGTCCACACCTGTTTGGTCGCAATATTTGAAGTAGTTCACGCGACACACCAGAAAAGACGCCTCGGACCAACACGACAAATGGATCACCAAGACAAGCCCAAACGGGCTTGAGGTGTTGCATGGTCTAAAACCTACGTAACGGATTACATCGGGAATAAGCCAAGATGAATTCGCAAGAGACTCAAATCATGAATCAGGATCAAGTGCTAACCAATCCATCGATTGATATCCAATCCGGCCGTGCGTGGTTGACCAGTGGCTCGCTTGTCCCGGTTGTTTTGTACGCCGGGCTTGCGTGCGCTGGCGTTTCGATCGCGATCTTCGGCTGCATGCTGTCGATGATCCAGTCCGACCTTGCGCTCACCCAATCGCAAGCGGGCCTGTGCCAGGCAATCTTCTTTACTGGCCACCTGATCGGCGCGATCCTGACCGGCCGGTTGATGGGTAGCTTTTCAGCACGCTGGGTCTGGGTATTGGGCCTGGGCGCGACCTTCATCGGGACGCTGATGACCGGCGTGCCTTCGCTGCCCATCTTGATGCTCGGGCGTTTGCTCGCGGGATTTGGCTTGGCGTCGTCGGTGCTGTTTGCCAGTGGTGTGATCGCGACGATGTATCCCAAACGCACGGGCGTGATGCTCAACCTTTTGCACGCACTGATCGCTGCTGCCGCAGCAACCACACTCATGATTGGTCAGTCGCTTGGCGAGATGCTGGGCAACTGGACCGCGGTGCTCTGGCTCGCTGCGGGGCTTGCCGCGGTGCCGATGGCGCTCGCCGCCATCATGCCCGGCACGCCAAGGGTTGAATCCGACAGCAACGCGGGCTTTGGCGTACTCAAAACCGTTGCCCTCAGCGCCCTGGTGCTGCCCTTGTTGCCTGCGATCATCGGTTACGTCGCGGTCGAGCAGGCGATCACCGTTTTCCTACCACAACTCATCGAAACAAAGTTCCTGGTCAATGGACCTTACGCTGCAAAGCTTACTGCGATGCTCTGGCTGGGCATCATCATTGGTCGTGTCGGGTCGGTCGTGATCGGCCAGCGTATTCATGAAAGCGTACAACTGATCGTCGGCGGCATGGGCATGGGCCTGTGCATGATGATGGCACTGGTGGTTCCACAGGTCGGGATGATCCCGATGCTGGTGCTCGTCGCGGGTATCGCTGGCGGACCGATGGTGCCGTTGGCTTTTGCAATCGCGGCGCGGCGCATGCCTAGCGCCCGAAACTCCGCGATGACCGTCTGCCAGATGGCGTGCTGTGCTGGCGGGATCTACGGCCCGCTCGTTGCCGGCACGGTTGGCGACAGCGCGACACTCAATCTTGCGCTGATGTTCGGCTTCGCAACGGTCGCCATCGCGGTAATCCCGTTGATCCGAACGCTGCCTTTACCTGAGACGGATCAACCGATCCTACCCCAAGGGCAAGCCAAACCTCGGTAAGACAAAACCATCATTGGAAATTAAAAAAGACTCCAGACCCTGGATAGGGGCTGGAGCCGTAGAGCGTGTTTCGGAGCGCGAACATAGCTTCGCTCCGTCAAGCGGAGCTAGCACGCTCCGTTCCTACACATATAACAATCTGACACTGGATCACCTCTTCTTTCGAATGCTCGGCCTAAAAAAAGCGGAGCGGTTTAATCAGCCGTCACTGACGCGAGCCTGCGGAACGAAAAAGCAGAGCACGCTCAGCCGCCGATGAATCCACGACCCTTGACGTCTCCAAGGATCACAACGCCTCTGCCGCGACTGTACACATCGCAACCGAGTCGGTCGGCTAGCCCGTGCATCGCCTGGTTCGGGGTTCTCCCGCCTCGCCGCGACGCCGTCCTTGCCGACAAGAGCATTATGGCAAGGCGATCGGGAAGGTCAAGGATTTTTTGCGAGCGGTTTGAGATTTTCGTGAAATGTGGGCATGGGGTATTTTCTATGCCTACAAAGCAATAGAAAAAACCGCAGCAGTTGCTACCGTCTCGATTCGTTTTGAGTTATTCAGTTACAAAAAAAGCTTTACCGCTTCTTACCCGTCAGCAGCTTCCACTTGCGCTTGACAAGGTCTTGCAGGTGCTCGACCTCGGTCTGAGCACTTGGCGACCATCGGCACCAGTGGATCTGCACCGAGCACTTGGCCGAGCGGATCTGGTCGCGGACGAAGCGGTTGACGCGGCGCAGCGGGATCTGCTCAATGTGCTTGTCGTGCAGCGGGATCACGAGGATCGGCTGCTCGGGGTCGGGGATCACGTAGGCCATCGCGTCGGGCTCCTCGGCACCGGTGTCGTGCTTACCGTCCAGCACGTATTCGATGCACCATTGCCAGCCCTCGCCGAGCCAAACAATCCGGCGTTCGACGCCTTCATAGCCCTCAATGATGGCCATGATGTTGTTCAGGGCCTTGTAATGGGCTTCCTTGGGCTTGATCGGGTCGAGCAACTGCTCAAGCGTCGGCTCGGTCCAGCGGTCGGTCCAGGGCAGGCGGGTCGGATAGGCACTCTTACTCATGGCGGTCTGCTGTTTGCGTGAGGAAAGCCCCGCTTCAGGCTGAAACAGGGGCGAATCCATGATTATACCCTAAAAAAGCTATCCAGGCAAAGCAAAACAGCCGGCCCTACCAAACGCCATCCGCCAAAGATCGCGGTTCAACTGCCCCGCTGACCCGATGTTTCGGCGGTACAATATGCCTTTGGCCGATCAGGAGAGCATCATGACCAGCAACCCGCAGGCCCTTGCCATGAACGAAACCGATTTCGACCCCACCGGATCCGTGATCCTCGTGGTCGATGACAACGAGCAGAACGTCGAATTGCTGCAAGCCTACCTCGAGTCGATGCCCGTGGAGGTCCACGCGGCGTACGACGGCGTCGAAGCGCTGGGCAAGATTAGTGAAGGCCTCAAGCCGGACCTGATCTTGTTGGACGTGATGATGCCCAAGATGTCGGGCTTTGAGGTCTGTCGAAAGCTCAAGGCCGACGACGCAACCGCGGAAATCCCCGTGATGATGGTCACCGCGCTCAACGAGCTAGGCGACATCGAGCGCGGCGTCGAAGCGGGCACCGACGAGTTCCTGAGCAAACCCGTCAACAAGCTCGAGCTGCTGACGCGCGTCAAGTCCCTATTAAGAAGCGCCAAGCTCCGTCAAGCAGGCGACGACAAGGACGCGTACATCCGCGACCTGGAGCGCATGCTCGGGCAAGACGGCGATAAGTAATTGAGCGCGGTGGCGCGGCAAGCCGCGGCGCTTCATCAGCGCTAACACAACAAAGTCTACAATGAAGCGCCGCGGCTTGCCGCGTCCCCCCTCTCCGCCCACCGCCTCACGTCTACGTCAACCGCCCGACCGACAATTCCCCACCCCTTTCATCCGTTATCGGATGTTCATCTTTTCCGCGTGTGCCGGTTGCGCCGTCTATGCGCCCGGCAATACGGGTCAGAGCAACAAATCTATGCGTGCGGACTGAACCTGTCGCATTTGCCATCCGATTCTCCATTTGGCTGATCGGTGTGTTACCGGTTAGCTAGCGGAGTCTGGCCTTGAGCCGGCTCCAAACCTGCCCAGGGGCAGGGCCGCGTCGGGACGGCGCAGTACATGGCAAGGTTAGGTAATCACCGGCCTGTGCCGGCCCAAACGCAACGGAGGTAAAGAGATGAGCCGGATCAACAACAACATCAATTCCCTGATCGCACAGCGCATCACCGGTCAGCAAAACGCTGCCCTAGGTAAATCGCTCGAGCGACTATCCACGGGCCTGCGGATCAACCGCGGCAGCGACGACCCCGCCGGCCTGATCGCCAGCGAGGTGCTCCGTGGTGAAAAAGCCGCGATCACCGCCGCCATCGGCAACGCCGAACGCGCCGAACAATTCGTCGCCACCGCAGAAGGCGGCCTCCAGGAAATCAGCGCCCTGCTCACCGAGGTCCAGTCCCTCGTCGGACAGTCCGCCAACGAGGCAGGCCTCTCCACCGAAGAAAAAGAAGCCAACCAGCTCCAGATCGACAATATCCTGTCGACCATCGACCGCATCGCTTCCACCACCAGCTTCCAAGGCACCAAGCTGCTCAACGGCAACTTCGACTTCCAGGTCTCTGGCGTCGGCGGTTCCGTCGACAACCTCCAGGTCAACGACGCGAAGATCGGCTCGGATAACGTCGCGGTCACCGCGCTGGTCACCGCCTCGGCACAAAACGCCGGCCTGTTCCTCTCGCTCGGTGCGACCTCCCTTGACCTGGCCAGCTCCGTCTCGTCCTTCGTCTTCGAGCTCGGCGGCGCAGAAGGCACCCGCCAGTTCAGCTTCGGCTCCGGTGCCACACTCGCCGACATGGCCACGCAGATCAACACCTTTAAAGACGTCACCGGCGTCTCGGCCGTCGCCTCGGGCAACTACATCGAGCTCAAGTCCACCGACTTCGGCTCCTCCGAGTTCGTCTCCTTCAACGTCACCAACCGGGGCGGACAGGCCGGCGGCGTCGTCACCATGTGCGGCCTGGACGCCGACCTGATCGGACCAACCGCGACCAACTTCACCGCCGTCACCGCAGCCGTGCGTGACGAAGGCCAGAACATCGCCGGCACGATCAACGGCATCGCCGCCCGCGGCAACGGCAAGACCCTCAGCGTCGCCAGCGACGCGATCTCCGCCGAAGTCAAGCTCACCACCGCCGGCGCACAAGCCACCGGCTCGGTCACCGTCGGCACACTCACCGGCGGCGGCGCAGAGTTCAACCTCGGTGCAGAAGTCAACCTCAACAACCAGGTCCGCCTGGGCATCGGCTCGGTCGCCGCACGTGAACTGGGCCAGTTCAACGACGGCACACTGGACTACTACCTCGATGACCTCGGCTCGTCGGGCGACCTCAACGTCGTCGACGGGGACCTGAACAAGGCACAATCCGTCATCGACGGGGCCTTGCGTGAAATCTCCACCCAGCGTGGCCGACTCGGTGCGTTCCAGAAGAACGTCGTCGGCTCAACGATCAACTCGCTGAGCGTCGCCTTCGAGAACATCTCGGCCGCCGAGTCCGCGATCCGCGATACGGACTTCGCCGAAGCCACCGCCGAGCTGGCCCGCAACCAGGTCCTCGTCGCCGCGGCCAACCAGGTCCTGAGCATCGCCAACAGCCAAGGCCAACAGGCCCTGACCCTGCTCTAACTTTTGAGAGAATCCCATTCCGGGATTTCCGGGTGATCCGTAAGCCCCCGCCGCAAGGCGGGTGAAATTTTACGCGCGCACCAAGACATTGCACCCTTACCGCACAACGCACGAGAACGCCCCCTGCCACGCCGCAGTTCACGACGCCCCATAGACCCAATGCACGCTTTACTTAGCCATAGCAGCCAAGGGCAGCCAAGGGCAGAAAAGAGGGCAGAAAAGGGGATAAGTACATTTAATTGACGCTGCATCGG
>JARFRI010000257.1 GCA_029287335.1 Phycisphaera sp.
GAACTCTACGGCAGTCGCACCACTGAGGTCGTAGCCCCCAGCTGCGTCGCCCCAGTCATTAATCGGGTCCTGCCAAACGACACCAGCCCACTCATCCGTAGCCTGATAAAAGATTTTGATGCAGCTTACGCCGGACTTGGGGTTCTTCACCCAGCCCTGATCCATCTTAATCGCGCCGGTGTTGCCCATATAGCCTGATGGAATCCATGGGACCTTCTCGCCGCCTTCGGCAAAGACGACAAGTGGCAGCTCGGCTTTTTGGCCAGGCGTCATTTCAGTACCACCCGCTGCAGTCTTCGCGGCTTGGCCCGCGGAGAGCGGCACGTTGGCGACCGCTGCGTTACCCGCCGGGTCTTTAACGACCGCATAGACCCGATAGATGCCTTTCTTGTCGGGAAGGGTCAGCGTACACGAGGTGTTGCTCGCCGAGGTAATCAGCTTGGGAAAGGATGGCGGCGTATCCATTTTGTCGCCGCCCGTGAAATATTCCGACGACTCTGCGAAGAGCGACCATTCGACCTTAAGAGGCTTACCTTCCGGATCGCTGGCGTCGAGCGTGATGGTCACTTCCGCGCCGGGCTTGGCGTCGTAGTCGCCTTTGACCGCGATCGCGCCGATCTTCGGCGAAAGGTCTTTGGGCATCTTGCCCGACCAGGCCTCAGTCATCGCATCGACCGCGGCGAGCTTGCTGCCGTCGGGTAGGAACATGCCGAACCAGGTCGTCGTCGCTTCAACTTTTGCGCCCCAAAGGAACGCGTAGCTGCCAAGGCAGTTGTCCTTGTCCGCTTTCAGCGCGTTGTAGACCTTGGCGTAGACCGGCCCCTTTTCGGTGCTGGTCAGTTCTTCGGGTGCGCCGAAGGCATTTGCGCCGACCTCCCATGTGCCCGCTGGACCAAACTCCGTTACGACGTAAGGCTTGGTGATCCCCGCCTTGCCGTAGCGCTCGGGGATCGACGCGGCACCGGCGTAGGTATTGATCCCGACGATATCGATCGATGGGCAGAGCTTATGAATCGATTCGAGCTTGCGCCCGCCGATCTCAGCGATCACCGTTATCGTGGGATGATGCGGGTCCAAGCGTTTGATCATCGCGGCGCAGGCCTCGACGTGTGACCAGATCGCGGCGTTGTCTCCTGCGTCGTAGCCCTCCATCTCATTGCCCACGCCCCACGCCAGCACGGCCGGGTGATCTTTAAACTTCAATACCGCCGCGCGCACTTTCTCGATTTGCTCAGCGACCTGATCCATATCGGTGTAATCAAACCCGTGCCGCTCGTGTCCAAGCCAAAGGCCAACCGTTACCGTCAGCCCAAGCTCATGCGCTAAGTCGAGCACTTTTTCAGTCTCGTCACCTACACCCCAGGTACGGATCGAGTTGCCACCTGCTTCGACGAGCAGTTTCAGATATCGGCTGCCGCCATCCTTTTCAAGATGCCAGTCCCCGCCCGCACCTTTGATCGCATAAGGCTTGCCGTCGCGTAGCAACTGCCAACCCTGATCGGCCTGCTTCAGCTCGACGGGCACCGCCTCTGCTTCCGCGGTCTGGGCGATATAGCCCAAGGATAGGCAGATCAGCATCATCAACATCGTGCGCATGAATCGTCGCATAGGAGTATTTCTTCCAGAAAAAGTCTTTTTTATCCATTGCTGATCAGCATCAGCGTGTCGGTACAGGCCCGGTTGATTCGTTGACCTCGAACCAAGCCAAAAGAGGACCGTCGTCCACTTCTGTTGTCGCCTCATCGTCGGACATGGAACCGACGAGCTGGCGCATCGCTTGGGTTCCCAGTCGTTGTGCGTCTTGGCAGACCGCGGTCAGGCTTGGCGAGGTCAGGAAGCGTGTCTCGGAATCGTCAAAGCCCGCGATGGAAAGCTGCTCGGGTACCGAGATGCCTAGCTTGCGGGTCTCGGTCATCAGGCCAAGACCTGTCGCGGGGTCCGCGACAAACAAAGCCGTCGGTGCGTCGGTCATCGCGGCCAAGCGTCGGGCCAGTTGTTCACCGCCCTGCCGATTAGCGGGCACGCGGAAGTGCAGTTTCGCGTTGTATTCGATTTTGGCCTGCTCCAGCGCATCGAGGTACCCGCCATAGCGGTCCGAGTGGTCCTTGTCTTCAACAACGTTGGTGCAAAAGCCGATCCGCTGATGGCCAAGCCCAATCAAGTGCTCAACCGCATCTCGGCTTGCCGAACGCGAATCCACATCCAGGCACAACGGCTCGTAGCCCTCGATCTCATCACCCAGCACAACCGCGGGCAAACCAGACTGAAGGATCGCTCGGCAGAGACCGACCGACGCCGAAGTGGTCCGCACGATCACACCACAAACGCCCTTGCGTCGGAAGACATCTTGAAACGTCTCGCCGCCCTGCCGACACGACTTGCCATTGAGCACCAACAGGTCCAACTCGTTGTACTCAAGCCCAGCAGACATGCCCGCGAGGATGCCCGCATCATAAGGCGAGCCGAGTGTAATCGAGTCGGAAAAAACGTAAGCGACATTGGTCGTCAGCAGCTTGCCGGTCTTGGGCGTGTACTGCTCTTGGTTGATGACCTCCAACACGCGTGCACGCGCTGACTCGCTGACCTTCGGGCTGTTGTTAATCACCCGTGACACCGTAGCGATCGAGACGCCAGCTTGATTTGCAATTTGTCTTACCGATGCCATTTCTATCCTCTAGCCAATCCCTAAGTGCTGAAGCTCAGTCGCTGAAGTCAGGCAACCATCAATACTCGTTTGAGAAGTTACGCTGCAGCAGATTACCACCGATCCGGATCGTTTCGGCGTGACCGTCGATAAACGCCGCATTGCCGGCCTGATCCGTGTCGTGGCGGAAACGGAAGACATACCCGTTCGTGGTCACGCCATCGACATTGACTGCTTGGGTGATCGGGATCTCGGTATCGCGATCCGCTGGATTAAAGAACGGTCCCATCAATGAACCGCTGAAGTTTGGCCCGCTGGTACCCGCACCGCTGTTCTGTGCCGCATCGCCGATTGCGATAATTTCCGTTGTACGTTTAATCGATGCCATACGTGCCGACTGTGAAAAGGGGTCTGGGTTTGAAGGGGTGCCCCGCTGACGATTGCCCATCACCTGCACATTGCAGCTATAGGAAAGCTGCTTTTGGCCGCCGCCGGGCTCGAGCGTGCTTTCGGGGCAGATGTAGAAATCCTGGTCAACATCGTCCGCCAGCGTCATGTACTCCTCGAGATAATCGGTGTAGTACAAGCCGTCGCCGGTCCCGCCATCGGGCATCGTCGCGCCGTTGTTTCCGCCGAAGGCCCTCGGAAGGAAGTCTTTATTATCGACGGGGTATGCGTAGAGCGCGACCGCGTTGTTGTGCATGCGTCCAAGGCACTGGGCGTTGCGGGCCGAGCGTCGTGCCGCGCCGAGGGCGGGCAATAGGATCGCGATGAGCAGCGCGATGATGGAGATCACTACGAGTAGTTCGATAAGCGTGAAGCCGAGTTTGTTTTGCTTTGCCATGACGATGACCGGGGTTTGGATTTGCAGGTGGGGGCGAAAACCCTCTCAACGCGTTTAAACGGTGAGAGAGCAAAAAAGGGGCAAGAATTAGTTACTGCGTCGGCGTCGCATCAATGCGAGGCCACCGAGGCCGATCAAAGCGAGCGAGCTAGGCTCGGGAACAACACCGACGTAGACGTCGTCGACATACAGGCCGTTGGCGATACCGGCTACCGCACCGGCGGAGAGCTGGAAACGAACTAGGTAGCCATCCGCCCCGTCAGGCACATCGATATCGGAGAAGATGAATTCTTGGTAATCAAGGCCGATGCCTTCAGGCACGAGCTGCTGAAGGAATTCACCCTTGAACCCGCCACCATCAGAACCATCCAAGTCAAGCCATTGGAGTTGGGCGAAGATGTCTTGGCCAGTCGTGTCGGTGGAATCGATCTTGGCACGGAATGCCAGGGTTTGGTTTTCCTGGTTATCAATCACATTTGCAGCGGAAACCTGCTGGGCGAAATAGGCGCCGCCAGCGACGGCACTGCCAGTATTATCAAAACTGATGTACATGGCTTCCGAACCATTCGCAGGCATGCTCGAATTTCGTGCGACCGAGCCTGTGGCACCATTGGCAATCTCTTCCCAGCCGTCCGCATCTGCGCCGGTGCCCAACTCGAAGCCAGGGTTATTGACGGTGTTTCCAACGGTGGGGTAAACCGGTGGTGGTGGCGGTGCGCCTTGTAGTGCGAGCACGACATCATCGA
>JARFRI010000269.1 GCA_029287335.1 Phycisphaera sp.
GGGCAAGCCCAAGCCGCTTGCGTCCAATGCCGTCGCTGTCTAGACTATTCGGCTCACCAAAACGACTCGCACTCGTAGCTCAATTGGATAGAGCAGCGGTTTACGGAGCCGCAGGTTACAGGTTCGAGTCCTGTCGAGTGCATGAAAGCCGCTGGCCCACGCCAGCGGCTTTTTTATCAAAAATGCGAATGATGGCCCCAAGTCATGACCCGGCTAAGCCGATAAATCCTTCATGAGCGAACGGCGCCAAAGCACGCGATTGAAGACGCTAGGCCTGTCTACGCCTTATGGCGAGGTCATGGACATCTCCGATTCGGGGATGGGCGTCTTCCGCAAGGGCCGGGTGGTCTGCGCGATTGGCGACGAGGTCAAGCTCGTCCTGAGCCACGGCTCATCCGATATCGAACTCAACGCCCGTGTCGCACGCGTCGCCAACGTCGGTCTGTTCCGCCACGAAATCGGCTTCGAGTTCATCGGCATCAGCGAAGAGACCCTCACCGCGCTCTGGTCCCTGACCGACAACGCCTGCAGCGAATTCAGCGGACCACGCTGCTTCATTGCGGCGTAAGCGAAACCGTCCACACGAAATGTTATGTCATGAATCGCCGCGGCTTGCCACGTATCGATCGTGATACACCATGTGCGGCAAGCCGCGGCGCTTCATGTTTTACGCCTTCACAGCCTTGTTCGATTCAATCAGGTGGTACTGAATCGCATCGGCGATCGCCTGCCAACTCGCATCGACAACGTTGGTATCAACCCCCACCGTGGTGAACCATCGCGTCTCACAATTCGGATCATTCAAGCCAACCGCAAACTCGATCGTCGCGCGCACTCTGGCCGCAGACTCCGCCGTCGGGTTGACCACACGCACGCTGTAGTCGGCCAAGTGTAAACGTTCGATCTGCGGATAATGCGGACGCAGGCACGCACGCAGTGCGCCGTCCAGCGCGTTAACCGGGCCATCGCCCTCGGCGACGCGGTGCTCGACCTTGCCGTTGACCATGAGTTTGACCGTTGCCTCGGTGCCGGCCGAATCGTCGCTGTGCCGAGAGATCGTGCAGCGGTAGTGGTCTAGATCCCAGAACGCGGTACGTCTGCCCAACGCTTCGTAGACGAGTAGCTCATAGCTGGCCTTGGCACGCTCGAATTGATAGCCCTCGTGTTCCAAGTCCTGGACACGCTCGAGGACTTTGCGCTGCACCGCTTTGTTGTCCGAGATACCAAACTTCTCGCCAAGGTCAGCGGCGATGTTGGATGCGCCGGATAGTTCGCTGACAAGGATGTGCCGTTGGTTGCCGATGGACTCGGGCGGGACGTGTTCGTAGCTGTGCGCGATGCGCTGGACCGCGTGGACGTGCATCCCGCCTTTATGCGAAAACGCGCCGTCGCTGACATAGGGCTGATTCGGCACGGGCGTCGTGCCGGTGGCGTCATAGACAAAGCGCGACAGCTCCGTGAGCCGCTGGACCGCGCTTTTGCGAAGGACGTCCATGCCGTATTTAAGTGACAGGTTGGCGGCGATGGTGATGAGATCGACGTTACCACAGCGTTCGCCGATGCCGTTGATGGTGCCTTGCACCTGAACGCAGCCGGCCTGCACCGCGGCGAGGGAGTTCGCGACGGCCAAGCCACCATCGTTATGCACGTGGATGGCAAGGGTGGGGGTTGGGGATGGGGTTTTAGGAGTTCGGGAAGCTAGGTGTGCTTGCAAGGCGTTGACGATTTCGGTGATCTCGCTGGGCAGCGAGCCGCCGTTGGTGTCGCAGAGGACAAGCCGTGTTGCCCCGCCCTTGACCGCGGCATCAAGCGTTTGCAGCGCATACTGGGCGTTGGCCTTATACCCATCGAAGAAGTGCTCGGCGTCATAAAACACCTGCTCAACCTGCGGCTGATCACTGCAGTACCGCACAGAGTCCTCGATCATCACGAGGTTCTCATCACGCCCGACACGCAGGACTTCATCGACGTGCAGGTCCCACGTCTTGCCGACGATGGTGATAATCGGGGCACCGGCGTTGACCAGCGCGTTCATGCCGATGTCGTCTTCTGGCTTCACGTCTTTGCGGCGGGTCATCCCAAACGCGCAGACCTTCGCGTGCTTCCATTCGATCTTGCGGGCCTCTTCAAAAAACGCGACGTCTTTGGGATTCGACAGCGGGTAGCCGCCCTCGATGTAGTCAAAGCCCAGATCGTCGAGCAGGCGCGCGATATTGATCTTGTCCACGAGCGTGAGCGTGATGCCCAGGCCCTGGGTGCCATCACGGAGGGTGGTGTCGTAGAGTTCAACGCGTCTCGGGCTGGTCATAGCGGGCCTAGGGTTGAGTGGTACAAGGGGCAGAATGCGAGGCGTTGCAATACTTCCGGGGGGCAACAAAAAACCCTGCTTGGGCAGGGCAGGCTTGTTCAGAAAAATGATCCGACCGCCGCCCTACCGTTGTGGGTTCGTAATCGAAATCAGGGTCTGGGTCGTAGCGATCATGATGCGATCAGTATAGGTCTTGTGCCATGATCAAACAATCCCAATCGAATCGTCCTGCAACGCTCGGTGGGCTATAATCTCTCGTTTCCACGCCAATGCAACGCGGACAGGAACCGATGGACCCCGCCCCCAACAACCTAACCGCCGAACACCGCTGGCTGAGGCGGTTTTGCTACCTCGTGATCGTCGCGACCTTCACGCTCATCGCCATCGGTGGCAAGGTGACGAGCTTTGAGTACGGCATGGCCATCCCCGAAGGCTTCACGACCGGTGGCTGGCTGTCCTTCCTCGCCCCACTCAAATATTGGTTCAATGACACCGACAAGTTCTGGGAACACACCCACCGCATCAAAGGCACCGTCGTCGGCTTCCTCACCATCGCGATGACCATCTGGTTGTGGCGCTCGCAAAAACATCGCCCCTGGCTCAAGTGGTCAGGCCTCGTCATGCTCCTGCTCGTCATTAGCCAAGGCATCATGGGCGCGCTACGCGTCTCCGAAATCTCGCTCACCCTCGCCTTCGTCCACGGCATCGTCGGCCAACTCATCCTCTGCTCATGGGTCGTCGTCGCCGCCGCACTGAGTAAGCCATGGCTCCATCGAATCCGTTCGATCAAGCAAGCCAAGCGCGACCACGCCACGGCCACGCTGCGATGGGCGGTGCGAGTGCTACTCGTCCTGCTCATCGCCCAACTCACGCTCGGCTCGGCTGTCCGCCACTTCAAAGCCGACAAAGCCATCCCCGACTTCCCACTGGTCTACGACGGCTTCCTCCCGCCAGTGTCTCAGGCGTCGCTCGATCAGGCCTACGTCGACTACTACGCCAGCAATTTGAGTAGCGCAGACGCCGAATCAGCCAAGGCCAATGGCCTGATCTCGAATCGCTCGCCGCAGGGTGAAATCGTCGTGACCTTGTCGGATGTGTACTTGCAATATGCCCACCGACTTGGCGCGGTGGTCGTCTGCCTGCTTGGGTTCTACATCATTGCCAGCTTGTTACTACGAATAGAAAAACGCTCGATCGTTCTCGCCCCGGCGCTCATCGTGCTCACGCTCTTCATTGGCCAGTTCGCACTGGGCGTCATCACCGTTTTCACCGGCACCGACCCGCTCATGGCGACGCTGCACCAAGCGACCGGTGCCGTGCTCATCGCCTCGGCCACTTGGTTGGCGGTTCGGATACACTTGGCGGAGTATCCCGCTCAGCCCGTTCGGTCCGATGAAAAACAAGCAAACCCCGCCCCGGCCGCCGCGCCCGCCTCTGTCACCCCTGTAACCGCCTGATGAGTCAACTCACCGACACATCACATGCCTCGCTTTCCGCTGATGACGCCTACACGCCGTCGCCGTTCGACCCGGTCAATCCGCCGTCGACCGACGAGGCCATTGAGCCATTTTTGAAATCCCCCTCCGTGCTCAACGACTACAAGACCCTGACCAAGCCGCGCATCACGCGCATGGTCGTGATCACCGCTGCCATCGGCTTTGTCTTCGGCTTCGATGACGCGACGGGCCGACCGCTGTCCCAACTGCCCTGGCTGACCTTCGCCATCGCGATGATCGGCACCGCTTTGTCATGCATGGCAGCCAGCGTGTTCAACCAAGTCATCGAACGCGACACCGACGCGATGATGGACCGCACGAAGAATCGCCCGGTCGCGGCCGGTCGGATCGCGCCCAAGCCCGCGCTCGCCTTTGGTGCCCTGCTCACCGCAGCTGGCGTCGGCCTGCTCGCCGCCTATGGGCTCTACCTCGCGGCGGCGTTGTGTGCGTTTACGATCGTCAGTTACGCGGTCATCTACACGCCGCTAAAGAAACACACGAGCCTGGCGCTGTTGATCGGTGCGGTGCCCGGCGCGGTCCCGCCGATGATCGGCTACGCCGCCGCGAGTAACACCCTCGGCCCGGCCGCCTGGCTGCTCTTTGCCATCATGTTCGTTTGGCAAGTCCCCCACTTCCTGGCCATCGCCTGGCTCTACCGCGAGGACTACGCCCGGGCCAAGCTCGCCATGCTCCCCGTCATCGACCCCACCGGGCTGCGCACCTTCCGACAAACGCTCATCGGGTGCCTACTGCTCTTACCCCTTGGCATCCTGCCGACCGTGCTCGACGTCGCGGGCAAGTGGTACTTCGGTGCAGCGCTGCTGTGTGGAATGGGCTTTTTAGCATTCGGTATATTACTTGTGCTTAAGCCGACCCGCGATAACGCCCGCCGACTGTTCCTCGCCTCGCTCGTGTACCTGCCCGTCGTGCTCACCGTCATGCTGATCGACCGCGTATGACCACCCTACAAACCGATGAGCCGATGACTAACACGACCAAGGCCGCCGCCGTACAAGTGCGCGGGCTGAGCCACACGTACAAGCCCGCCCGAAAGCGCAAGCCCTCACGGCGAAAGCACGCCCCGCCGCCGCAAGACGCCGCACTGGATCAAGTCGATCTCGACGTCAAGCCCGGCGAAATCTTCGCCCTGCTCGGGCCCAACGGCAGCGGCAAGTCCACCCTGCTCCGCATCCTCGCTACCGTGCAATCGCCACGCGACAACGCAGGCACCGCCACCGTCTTTGGCAGTGACATCATCGATGACGCACAAGCCGTCCGCCAACACCTCGGCGTCGTCTTCCAGCATCCCGCGCTGGACCTCAAGCTCACCGCATACGAAAACCTATCCGTCCACGCCAAGCTCTACGGCCGATTCGGCCCAACCCTCGACGCCGACATCAAGCAGGCCCTCAATCAACTCGGCATGGCCGACCACCTGCACGACCACGTCGAATCCTTCAGCGGGGGCATGCGCCGCCGCGTCGAGATCGCCAAGGCACTGCTCACCAGGCCGCGATTGTTGTTAATGGACGAGGCCTCGGCCGGTCTGGACATCGCCATCCAACGCGACATCTGGACCGATCTCCGCAAGCTCGTTGCCGACACCGGCCTGACCGTGCTGCTCACCACACATCTCATGGACGAAGCCGAGCAGGCCGACCGTGTCGCCGTCATGGCTCAAGGCAAGGTCGTCGCGGTCGACACCCCCGACAAACTGGTCGCAAAGATCGGCGGACAAGTCCTGGAGATCACGCCCGCAAACGGCACGCCTGCCGAGCAGTTGTGCAAATCCGTAAAAGACGCGCTCGGCGATCGGCTGGCGGGTATCGAGCCTGTCGCCATCCATGGCCGGGTCCACCTCGAACACCCCGAAGCACCGTCCATGATCGCAACGCTCTCTGCTGAGCTCGGCGAGCAAGCAACCAGTTTCCGCTTGGGTCGGCCGACCCTCGCCGATAGCTACCTCAAGCTGACCGGCCAATCGCTCTCGGCGTAAATCAGCTCATGCTGGGTGCCGGGTGCCACACAACTTGCCAAAGCAAGCTGTGTGCGAATCGTGGTTGACTCATATCAACGCGATTCGTACATAGCAGCCTGCGGCAGTTATGTGGCACCGATCACTTCAACACGATCTATGATGCCAACATGTTCGCAGGCGGCGTCACCCTCGATTGGCAACTAAACCCCCTCGACATACTTGCGCGCTGGCCAAGCGACCGCCCGGTCTTCATGCTCCAC
>JARFRI010000314.1 GCA_029287335.1 Phycisphaera sp.
ATCCGAGCGTTCGCCATCTCCATGCCCGCCGGCACGCTGATCTTCATCAGCGCCCCGTTCTTCCTCTACTTCGGCACCCTCGAACTGCCGCAAACCCTTGACGAAAGCATCCAATCCGGTGCATGGATCCTGCACCTGGCGATCGCAGAGCTGTGGATCCGCCATAAACGTTTTGTTCAGAAACCCAAACCCTCCCTCGAAAGGAAACAACATGCGTACTCTCTCTAAACTCGTGCTCCTCTTGTTCACGGGCATCCTCCTCACTGGCTGCGCTGCCCACAACTACGACTTTGCCAATGCACCCAACGGCCCCGAGCGCATCATCCAACTCGTTGAAGGCCTTGATCGGCTGAACGCTCAGGAGAACCCTGAGGAACAGGAGCTCTACGACGTCAGCTTCGCTCCTCTCATTCATAATCGATTGCATGTGTTCGCCGAGACCGAAGATGAAGACTTGCCCGCGGCGTACATCGAGTCAGAATTTGAAACATGCCTTCCCCTCTTTGCCTTTGTTAGCGGCACAGTGAGTCAATATGACGAGAGCCAACGACTGTTGACGCGTAACGAAATCGACTCCAGCCTGTGGGGTGCCTTCCGTGAAGAACGCGAGATCGTCGCCACGCCAGTCGGCCATCGAGAGAAGACTCGCCACACGGTTCTTTGGCTGATCAGTTGGTGGGATGATGAGATATGGCACCCGCAAGACGAGTTGGCGTTCAGACGCACAGCCATTGAATGACCGCAAATATAAAAACAGCCTCACCTTGGGGCGTTTTTTTGTTAAGCCGGTTCGAGTCCGGCTTTGTGCAACTCCCCCACACGTACCCGTAACGAACCACTTAACAGTTGAGCTAGGTGCTTGGTATTGCAAGCACTTAAGTCAATCCCGGACCATCCTAGCCCTGCCCTGGAAGGGCATAAATCAGGTCCAGAAGCCCACCACTAAGCCCCAAAGTGTTAAGGGCGATCCGAAGGCTCGCGCTCGCCAACTCCAAGCGATGCTCGACTCCGGCGAGGTCACGAATAGGGCGGAACTGGCCCGGCACCTAGGCCGGAGTCGGGCACGGATTACGCAGATTTTAAACAGGCTCAATCGTGACTAATGCCCGCGTCATCATCGCTGCTATTTGCTGTCATACAACCAATATAAAACTCAGATATAGGCAGAGCTTTATGACAATCTGTTTATATAAAACACCGCGTTGCGAAACGCGGTGTGAG
This sequence comes from Phycisphaera sp., assembly GCA_029287335.1. Taxonomy (GTDB): domain Bacteria; phylum Planctomycetota; class Phycisphaerae; order Phycisphaerales; family Phycisphaeraceae; genus JAHQVV01. The sequence goes on from JARFRI010000314.1 coordinate 1,222, forward strand.
GAGGTCTACTTAACTCGCAAGTGATTCAGAAACTGTACACCGCAGACAGTGTCAATCGTTCGCCGAAGAGTTGGCTGTTGTCGGTCAGCGGGAACTCGTAGGCGGCACGGATGTCGATGTTGTCGAGGATGCGGAACGCGCCGCCGATCCCCATGGTGACGACGTCTTCGCTCTCTCCGCCGCCAAGATTGGCGACATCGACACCGCTAAAGGGGACGGCGACGGTTCCTTCGTCCACGGTGTGGTAGCCGTTGAACTCGACAACCGGGCTGAACCATTCGCAGACGTAGTAGTCGGCGTGGATATGCCAGGAGATCGTTTCGGAGTCGCCGAGGGATGACTCGGATGCGGTGGGGATGAAGTAGTTGAAGGTCCCGCCGATATGCAGCTTATCAAAGCCTTTGTCGCCGGAGACCCAGAGGCGGAGGATCTCGTCGTCTTGCAGGACTGAAGAGTCACCGAGGTCGAGTTGGTAGCCCACGCCGGCGGAGAGGTAAAGCTCTTGTTCGATGTCTCGGTAAAAGTTGTACTTGAGTCCTGCGGCAATATCCATCCAGCCGTCATCGTTGACGACCGAGTCATCGAACCAGGCGTAGCCATCCTTGTAGGCGACGAACTGGAGGCGGTCGGTCAGGGCGAGACGAACCTGGACGGCGGCGACCTGAACATCGCCGCCGAGACCGCCGTTGGCGACGCCGTCATTGTCGAAATCGTGGAAGAGGTACCAAGCCCGGACGTCGGACGTGATGAACGAGTTCTCGTGGTAGTAGGGTGAGGTGATCGGGTGAACGAACTGCTGCTCTTCGGGTACAGAGGCCATCTCTGCATCTGGTTCACCGAACAGGATGAAATCGGCGTACTGAGCCTGTGTTGGTAAGGCGGCCAATAGGGTCAGCGTGAGCAGGCCTGATTTCGCGGTGGGGAGAAGAGGCAGTCGATTTTTGTAGCGAAACATGCTGGATCCTTTCGTGGAGCGGTGGGGCCCAATCCCGGCACTCGGGATGGGCCATTGTCTGATTGCCATCAATATAATCAGATGAGTTGACAAAAGCCAATAAAAAGACAATTATATCTTTTTATTGTTACCCACCTACTCAGCCGATCCTGGTGCTGGCTGGAGGGACCTTGGGCGTTGATCAACTTCCCACTCATTGGGAAATATCAATCAGACGCAGGAGTCGACAGCGATGCAAGCAGTAATGACAGGGACAGCCGGCGACGCAGGTCCGTCCAAACTCGAATCGTTCTCTTACAACGATGCGGTTGTCCGCAAGTTCCTCTGGGCGATGGTGATCTGGGCGCTGACCGCCTTCTTGGTCGGCATCATCCTGGCGATCCAGTTGCCGTTCCCAACGATCCCGGGCACGAAGATCCCGACCAACTTCGGCTTGGAGTGGTTCACTTTCGGCCGGCTGCGCCCGCTGCACACCAACGCGGCGATCTTTGCCTTTGCGGGTAACGCCATCTTCGCTGGCGTGTACTACTCGACCCAACGCTTATGCAAGGCCCGGATGTGGAGCGACAAACTCAGCAGTCTGCATTTCTGGAGTTGGCAACTGGTCATCGTCAGCGCGGCGATCACGCTGCCGATGGGCGTGACGCAGTCCAAGGAGTATGCCGAGCTTGAATGGCCGATCGACATCCTGATCGCGGTGAGTTGGCTGGGCCTGTTCGGGGTCAACTTCTTTATGACGCTGATCCGTCGGCGTGAACGACACATGTATGTCGCGCTGTGGTTCTATATCGCAACGATCGTCACGGTCACGATCCTGCACGTCTTCAATAACCTCGTGATCCCCGTCCTCAGCGGGACGATGATTAAGAGCTACCCGATCTATGCGGGCGTGCAGGACGCGTTCATGCAGTGGTGGTACGGGCACAACGCGGTGGCGTTTTTCCTGACGACGCCGTTCCTCGGGCTGATGTATTACTTCCTGCCCAAGCAGGCCGAGCGCCCGGTTTTCTCGTACCGCCTGTCGATCGTACACTTTTGGTCGCTCGTGTTTATCTACATCTGGGCCGGTCCGCACCACCTGCAGTACACCGCGCTGCCAGACTGGGCGGCGTCGCTGGGCATGGTCTTCTCCCTCATGCTCTGGATGCCGAGCTGGGGCGGGATGATCAACTTCCTCCTGACCCTTCGCGGTGCCTGGCACAAGGTCGCCTCCGATCCGATTCTCAAGTTCTTCATCATCGCCACCACGTTCTATGGCATGGCAACGTTTGAAGGCCCAATGCTTTCCATTAAATCCGTCAACGCGCTGTCGCACTACACCGACTGGACCATCGCACACGTCCATTCCGGCGCGCTGGGCTGGAACGGTTTCCTCGCCTTCGGCATGGCGTACTTTCTCGCGCCGCGACTTTTTCAGGCCAAACTGCACTCGGTGAAGCTCGCCAACATGCACTTCTGGCTGGCGACGTTTGGCATCCTGCTCTACATCATCCCGATCTACGTCGCGGGCATCACGCAAGGCCTGATGTGGCGCGGCATGACCGAAACGGGGTCACTTGCCTATCCCGACTTTGTTGAGACCGTCCGCCAACTCATCCCGATGTATGTCCTGCGGATTTTTGGTGGCCTGGCCTATATGGCCGGTGCGATCATCGGTGCGTACAACCTTTACAAGACATGGAAGGCGCGCCCCGCGACGTATGACGAGCCTGTCCATCAGGCACCAGCGCTAAGCAAGGACTACGACGGCGACGCCAAGCGCCCCGCCCCGACGATCGACGGCGTCACCGACACCGCCAAGCGACTCAACGTCTGGGCAACAGGTTGGTGGCACCGCAAGTGGGAACGCCTGCCGATGAAGTTCACGGTGTACGTAATCATCGCGGTGGTCGTGGCGTCGTTGTTCGAGATCATCCCAACGTTTGTGATTCGCTCGAACGTGCCAACGATCGACACGGTCAAGCCTTACACGCCGCTGGAGTTGGCGGGCCGCGACATCTATATCGCCGAGGGCTGCTACAACTGCCACAGCCAGATGATCCGCCCGATCCTTGCGGAGGTCGATCGCTACGGCGACTACTCCAAGCCCGGTGAATCAGTCTACGACCACCCGTTCCAGTGGGGCAGCCGACGTATCGGACCTGACCTCGCGAGGGAGGGTGGCAAGCAGTCTGACCTTTGGCACTACCTGCATTTCCAGAAGCCTGCCGAGATGGTGCCAGGCTCGATCATGCCGCCTTACTCATGGCTCGAACACAAGGAGTTGGACTTCGAGTCTATCCCGGTCCGTGTCAGCGCTATTAAGTTCCTTCACCCCGGCGACAAGAACTGGGACAAGTACCTGTTCAACGACAACAAGCCCTACCCGACGGGCGATGAGGCGGTCGCGCACGCTGAAGCGCAGGCCGAAGCGATCGCCAAGTCGATCGAGGAGCAGGGCGGCCCGCAGGCCGATCAACTCGCGGACAAGCAGGTCGTCGCGGTGATCGCTTACTTGCAGCGGCTGGGGACGGACCTGACGCGCGCGCCGGAGGCACAAGAGGAGGTTACGCCGACCGAGGTGCTTGAACCCGCCGAGGCCTCGTCATCGACACCTTCGACAACCCTCGGTAGCGCGAAGGGAGGCCGCTGATGTTTAAAGACGTGTTACGAGCGATGGATTTCACCTTGCTTTCGCAGATTGCGTTGGTCCTCTTCTTTGGCGTGTTCGTCGCGGTCGTGATCCGGACCTGGACGAGGCCCAAGCAGGAGATGGATAAACAGAGCCAGATTCCACTCAGCGATGAACCCGTTGAGCCTCGACACCCCGAAGAAAACAAGACCGCCTCGGAAGGAGCCGGCCATGAGTGAGCAGCAACCCAACATCAATCAGGACCACGCCCAAGCCGACGACTTCGGCCAACTGACCGGGCACAATTACGACGGTATTCAGGAATACGACAACCCCACGCCTGCTTGGTGGACATGGGTTTTTATCGTTTCGATCCTCTTCGCTGGGTGCTATATGTTCCTCACGCTGATCGCGGCAGGGGATCTTTCGCCAGAGGCGCAATACGAACGAGCGGCGGTCGCCAACCTCAAGAAGAAGTTTGGCGAGATCGGCATCCTCGAAGCAGATGCTCCGACGATCGCGCAATACATGAACGAGCCCGAATGGCTGCAACTGGGCGAGAACGTTTTTAGGGCCAACTGCGTGACGTGTCACGGCCTGAACGCCGAAGGCAACTCCGGACCGAACCTGACTGACGATGCGTACATTCACGTCAAGTCGATCGAAGACATCGCGACGGTCATCATAGACGGTGCGAAGGCCGGCGCGATGCCCGCGTGGGGCAACCGTTTGCACCCCAACGAGGTCGTGCTGGTGGCGTCTTATGTCGCGTCGCTACGCGGTACGAAAGCCATAGGCGGCAAGGCGGCCGAGGGCGATGTACCGCCGCCGTGGCCGGAGCAGGCGGACGAATCTTCGCCTGAGACAGAGGTGGCAGAGTAGTTTCGTCTGAGTCTGAGGGGTCTATGTCGGTAAAAAGAGTTTGACTGTCATGACTGACACCCACGATAACCCGAACCTGCTCCCGCCCGAAGAGCACGTTCTGTCGACGCTCGAGCATGATGGCTCGCGTCGCTGGCTATACCCCAAGTTGTCCAAAGGGCCTTACCTCTTTTGGCGTCGTGTCGTGGCATGGGCCTTAATCGCGATTTTTACCGTCCTCCCGTTTATCAAGATCAACGGCCAGCCAGCAATCCTGCTGGACATTCTGAGACGAGAGTTTCATATCTTCGGCGTCACGTTTTTGCCGACCGATACCTTCCTGCTCGCGCTGTTATTACTGTCGTGCTTTCTGGGCATCTTCATGGTGACTGCGCTTTTCGGCAGGGTTTGGTGCGGCTGGGGGTGCCCGCAGACGGTGTACATGGAGTTCGTATTTCGTCCGATCGAGCGGTTCTTCGATGGCCGAGCGGGCCTGGGCGGCAAGCCCGGCAAGCCGCCCGCCGCCTGGCGCACGTTCGCAAAGTATGTCGTTTTCTACGCGATCTGCCTGCACCTGACACATGTCTTCCTCGCCTACTTCGTCGGCGTCGAACAGCTCTTCCAGTGGTCGCTTGGCTCGCCGTTGAATCACCCCATCGCGTTCATCTTTATCTTCGCGGTATCTGCCGCGCTCATGTTCCACGCCTGCGTCTTCCGCGAGCAGTTGTGCATCGTGGCGTGTCCCTACGGAAGGATGCAGTCAGTTCTGCTCGATGACTCGTCGATGATCATCAGCTACGACGAGTCGCGCGGCGAGCCCCGCGGCAAACTCGGCAAGAAGAAACGCCAAGCCTTACAAGAGAAAAGCAAACCCGAGACAGAAAGGTCCGTTGGCCTGGATATTCTCCAGTTGCACGGCGATTGCATCGACTGCGGCGAGTGCGTTGCGACTTGCCCAACAGGTATCGATATCCGCCAGGGCCTGCAACTCGAGTGCGTCGGCTGTGCCCAGTGCATCGACGCATGCGACACCATCATGAACAAGATCGGTCGCCCTAAGGGACTGATCCGCTACACCTCGCAGCAAGCACTTGATGGCAAGGCCGGTCGGATCCTTCGGCCGCGCGTCTTTGTTTATGCCGCACTACTGACCGTGGTCTTCGCCGCGTTTCTGTTTGCACTAACCAACCGCTCCATGGCAGACGTCACGCCGATCCGCGAGAAAGGCCGACCATTTGTCGTGCTTGAGTCCGGCGACATCCTCAACCAGATGCGCCTGAAGATCGTCAACCGCGACCGCGTTCCGCACACTTACACCGTAGAGGCCAGCGAACCCGCCGGTGTGATGCTCTCGATGCAGGGCGGCTCGCCCACGCTCGAGCCCGGTGAGACGAAGTCGGTATCCATCGACCTTCGTGCCCCGTTTGAGATGTTCACGACCGGACGGCTCGATGTGCGACTCATCGTCCGCGACGACGAGCAGACCGTCGCCGAAGAAGTGTTCCAAATGAAGGGGCCTTTTACTCGGCACAACGCAGAAGAGCAAAACGAACCCGCCAACACGGAAAGGACACCGCAGTCATGAGTCAACCATCCCCACGCAACGTGATCCACTCGCTAGACCTGATGAAGCAGATGACGAGAGACACAGGCCTGCCGAGCACTGGCAAGTGTGGCGGCGATTGCGCCAACTGCCCGTGTTCCGAAGAAAGCCCGAAATCAACAAAAAAGGCAAGCGAACAAGAAACGAGTGAATCCTGTGACAAATGCTGACCCCATCCAAACTGCGTCTGATGCGCAAGTCAGGCCGTCTAAGCGTCGCTTCGTCATGCTCGCCGTCGTGCTTGGGCTGCTCGGTGGACACATGGCTTTTATCTTCACCGCCATCGCGCTGGGAACGGGTGATCCTTCGTTTGCGGTGGTGCCGAACTATTACCAGAAGGCGGTCGATTACGACGAGCGTAAGGTGTTGCTTGCCGAAAGTGACGCGTTAGGGTGGTCGACCGAACTGATTCCAGGGACGGCAGCGGATGCCTCCGGTCAGCGCGACCTAGTCGTGCAAATTAAAGACGAAAAGGGCGGGGCGGTGCGCGGCTTAACCGTACAGATCGATGCGTACCACCTCGCGCGCGCGAGCGATCCGGTTCGGTTGGTGTGTGTCGAAGCGCTTCCGGGTCAGTACATCGGCAAGGCCCGGATGACAAAGGAAGGTTTCTGGCAGTTCGCCGTCGATGCATCATTGGGCGAGAAACGATTCATCGCCGAGAGCAAACAGTTTGTTTTAGGCTTGGAGGGGGCAAGATGATCGCCTTGGTCACCGCTGTTTTTTTGGCCAGTCTGCTCGGGTCGTTGCACTGCGCGGGGATGTGTGGCGCGTTCGTCGCGTTCGCCGTGGCGGATAGTGAGGGC
>JARFRI010000322.1 GCA_029287335.1 Phycisphaera sp.
CCCATGATCTTGCATCCAACCAGGCGTTGCGTGAATGTTTTGCGGCGGGCCTGCTCTGCAACGAGGCCCAGATCGCGGGCAATCCCGACAAGCCGGAGCTGACCGGCGACCCGACCGAGACCGCGTTGATCCGATCGGCGATTAGCGGTGGATTGGAACACGTCAACGTGTCGGCCGCTCTGCCGCGCATGGATGTGATCCCGTTCGAGTCCGAGCAGCAGTACATGGCCACACTGCATCAAGCCCAAGGTGAAGATTCGCCAGTGATTTACAAAAAAGGGGCGGTCGAGCGCATCCTCAAACGCTGCAGCAACATGCTGCTGGCGGATGGGACTGAAGTTCCGATCGACGCGGAGGCGATACGCGCCGCCGTTGAGCAGATGGCAAGCCAAGGCCAGCGCGTGCTCGCATTTGCCCGCCGACAAGGCGAAGTCAAGCAAACCCAATTGGCACATGAACACGTCACGCACGGCCTGACTTTCCTTGGACTACAGGGCATGATCGATCCGCCACGCCCCGAGGCAATCGAGTCGGTTAGGCGATGCCTAGAGGCGGGGATCGCGGTCAAGATGATCACCGGTGACCACGCGCTGACCGCCGAAGCGATCGCGAGGCAGATGGGCATTGGTGCGGACCCGCCCGTTGTGATCACCGGCGAGCAATTGGAATCCACGCCCCATACAAAACTACATGAAGTGGTGGCAAAGACCGATGTCTTTGCTCGTGTCGTGCCGCAGCAGAAACTCGCGCTGGTCCAGGCACTGCAATCCTTAGGCGAAGTGGTTGCGATGACCGGCGACGGTGTCAACGACGCGCCAGCCCTTCGTCAAGCAGACATCGGCGTCGCAATGGGCTTGGGCGGCACGGATGTCGCCAAGGCTGCAGCGGATATCGTATTGACCGATGACAACTTCGCTTCGATCGAAGCCGCTGTTGAGCAGGGCCGTAACATCTATGACAACCTGACGAAGTTCATCGTCTGGACACTGCCGACCAACGGGGGCGAGGCCGCGATCCTGCTCTCGGCGATTCTGCTTGGTACCGCGCTCCCCGTCGAGCCGGTACAGCTCCTTTGGATCAACATGGCAACCGCGCTTTTGCTGGGCACGACGCTGATCTTTGAGCCAAAAGAACCGGGACTGATGCATCGGCCGCCGCGCCCGCCCAAGGCACCGATCTTGGACTTTGCCCTGTTTATGCGCACCGGCCTGGTCTCATTAATTGCATTGATCGGTGCGTTTGGCCTCTTCCTCTGGGCTAGGCGCGTGGAGGAGTTGCCACTATCGATCGCGCAGACTATCGCGGTGAACACCATCGTGATGGTCGAGGTGTTTTACTTACTCAACTGCCGATCGCTGAGCCGATCGATCTTTCGCATCGGTGTCCTGACAAATCGCTGGGTTCCGCTGGGCATCTTGACCATGCTGCTTGCGCAGATCCTGTTCACATTTAGCCCACTCATGAACCGCTTGTTCCACAGTGCGCCGATCCCACCGGTGGCATGGCTTGGTGTCGTCGGGGTCGGGCTTGTGACCTACATGCTCGTTGGGGTGGAAAAGTGGATCCGATTTGGACGGCATTCAAGCGACGCCGATGCACCGAAACAAGTCGCCGCTGTGCAGCCCGACGATGAGATGCATCACTCGACACCTGGACACGAGAGCGAGATCAAGCATGCCCTCTGACAATTATGCCATCGATACGGCTACAAGCATCGCATACTTCTCGATGGAGGTCGCGCTGGCGTCTTCACTACCCACCTATGCGGGCGGGCTGGGCGTGCTTGCAGGTGATACGATCCGCGCGGCAGCCGACCTGAAGGTCCCGATGATCGCGATCTCGCTACTGCACCGACGCGGACATTTTCAACAGACACTCGACGCCGATGGCTGGCAGCACGAAGCGCCCGCCCAATGGGAAGTCGGCCGATACGCCACCGAGCAAGACCCCCGAGTCCGTGTCCGGCTTGCCGGGCGCGATGTACAACTGCGGGCATGGCTCTATGACGTGCCGGGTTGCTGCGAGCGCTCCGTCCCGCTGCTGCTGTTGGATGCGGACCTGGCCGAGAACCGCCCCGAAGACCGGCGGCTCACGGACCGTTTATACCTCGGCAGTCGTGAGGATCGTCTGGCCCAAGAGGTGATCCTCGGCGTTGGCGGTGTGCGGATGCTCCGGGCGCTGGGGCTTAACCAGATTGCGCGTTTCCACATGAACGAGGGCCACGCCGCATTACTCGTCGCCGAGCTATTGCGTGAGCACATGCACACCCATGGCAAGCAGGAGGTCGATGCAGAGGCGGTCTCTGCGGTTAAAGCCCAATGCGTTTTTACCACCCACACGCCGATCGCTGCCGGGCACGACCGCTTTACCCACGAGCAACTTCGCGCGGTGATTGAGGAGCAGGCCGCGCTCGAACGCAGCGGCTTGTTCGAGCACGACGGCATGCTCAACATGACCTACGCCGGCCTGAACCTCAGCCAATACATCAACGGCGTCGCCGAACGCCATGGCCAGGTCTCACAACACATGTACGCCTCCTACGTCATTGATGCGATCACCAACGGCGTCCACGCCGGGACATGGACCGGCCCACACATGGCGAAGGTCTTCGACAGGCATATCAAGGGCTGGCGGGAGGACTACTTCGATCTTCGTTACGCTGCGGGGATCCCGATCGAAGTCATTGGCCAGGCCCATGTGCAGGCCAAGGTGGCGCTGCTTGAGCACCTGCGCAAGACGGCCGGTGTGGCATGGAGTCCTGATGTTCTCACAATCGGGTTCGCACGAAGGGCGACCGCCTACAAACGGCCCGACCTGTTGCTGTCCGATCTGGATCGTCTCGAAAGCATCGCGTCAAGTCACGGGGCGCTGCAGATCGTCTACGCCGGCAAGGCCCACCCCGAGGACCACGCGGGCAAAAAAATCATCCAACGCATCATCCAGATCAGCAGGCAACTGCCCGATTGTATTCGTCTTGTCTATCTGCCTGAGTACGACATGGACCTCGCCCGCCTGTTGGTTTCGGGAGTCGATGTCTGGCTGAATACGCCCCGCCCGCCCTTGGAAGCATCGGGGACCAGCGGGATGAAAGCCGCGCTCAACGGCGTGCCCTCGCTAAGCGTTCTCGACGGCTGGTGGCTGGAGGGTTGCATTGAGGGCGTGACCGGCTGGGCGATCGGCCCCGAGCACACGGGGGTCGAAACCCGGCCCGAGACGGATGACTATGAGGATGCCGAGTCGCTGTACGACAAACTGCAATCGGCGGTGCTGCCGCTGTTCTACAACGATCCCCTGGACTTCCTTGAAGTCCGCCGACATAGCATCGCGCTGAACGGATCCTTCTTTAATACCCATCGGATGTTGCAGCAGTACGTGGTGCGGGCCTATCTCTAGCGAGCGGATGCGAGCAGTTCCGTGCAAGGTGGTTGGCGAATAAGAGGTCTTGGTATTCTGATTGTTCAGCAATATCCTGAGGTGAGATGTGCGCACCAGCATGTACGATGGGACAAGTCTTCCTGAGCGCCTTCGGCCCTCGTCTTAGAGACAAACGCTCAAACTTTCGGCCAAGGCCAGACAGGGGGCACCGCAATGGCTCGTAAAAAACTGGATCAGCCACTGAATACACGTCGACCTGCGGATATTGCACGGGAAAGAGAGATGACCGACGAAGCACTGCAAGAAAACGTAAGGAAATTACGCGCACTGTTGAACGCCGCAGTCGATGCCATCATCACGATCGATCAGCGCGGGATCATCACCGGCGTCAACCCGGCCACCGAAAAGATGTTCGGCTACACCGAGGAAGAGCTTCTCGAACGCAACATCAATATTCTCATGCCCGAGCCGTACCGTAGCGAGCACGATGGATACCTGAAGCATTACCACGATACCGGCGAGGCGAAGATCATCGGCTTAGGCCGAGAACTCACCGCCCGCCGAAAAGACGGCAGCGTCTTCCCGATCGAGTTGTCGGTTGGCGAATACTTCGACGGTGACGGGCCGATGTACACCGGCATCATCCACGATATCTCCAAACGCCGAGAACTCGAACGCCACCTCGCAAAGGTTAGGGACGAAGAGAAGCAGCGCGTCGCTCAGGAATTACACGACGGGCTCGGCGGGCAGATGACCGGTATCGCACTATTGCTCAAGTCGATGAGGAAGAGTCTGGAAGCCGAAGGTTCGGCATGTACGCAAGAAGCGGCGGACCTGGCCCAGCACGTTGAAGACGCCCACGCCCAACTGCGGAATATTTCACGCGGACTCTCGCCGGTCGAGGTCCTGCCCGACGGTCTGAATCACGCCTTGTCAGCGCTGGCAGAGCGTACCGACTTAGCCGACGGTTTCCGATGCTCGTTTGAATCGGACGGTGTTGTTGTTCATCAGCCCTCGGTCTCCATGCACCTCTACCGCATTGCGCAAGAAGCCGTTAGCAACGCGGTCCGTCACGGCCACACCGATGCGATCGAGATCCAACTGGAACAGGACGACCATCACGTCGTGCTGACGGTCAGTAATACCGGTAAAGCGATTCAGCATTTAACCGATAGTACCGCCGGCATGGGCATCCGTACCATGAAGCATAGGGCAGACCTGATCGGCGGGACACTACGCGTCGCGCCGGCGGAAGGTGGCGGAACCGTCGTCATCTGCCGTGCACCGAATAAACAGCTCCGATCCCCCAGCGAAGGGGCATGCGATGAAAGAGACGTCGATCAAAGCCGAGCCTAAACGTGTACTCATTGTCGAGGACCACCCGGTCGTCCGCGCGGGGTTGAAACAGTTGCTCCTCACTGAGCCGGAGCTTGAAGTCTGCGGCGAAGCCGAACGTGTCGAAGAAGCGATCGCGATGCTAGATGCAACGCGACCCGATGTTGCGCTCGTCGACTTGGCCTTGCCCGGCACCAACGGTATGGAACTCATCCGCCACCTCAAGAAGTATTGGGTCGGCGTCAAAATCATCGTCGTCTCGACCTACGACGAGTCGATCTACGGACCCATGGCCGCAGAAGCAGGAGCCGACTGCTACATCAACAAACACGAAGCAATGGACCAGATCGTTAAAGCGATCCATGCGGTGCTCGCAAAGGACCGAGGTAACGGTTTCGATGGCTGTAAGACAGCACACTGGTTTGGCTGAGATCGCCTGTCCAAGCATTTCGACTTAGAACTATTGCGGGTGCAATCGTCGTTGCTTATTTGGGCGAAAAAGTTCCTGAATCGGGCAGATTTCGCCCCATAGAGAATAAGGATATTTTGCCGCAAAGCATTGCAGCGTAAGAGATAATACCTGCGATGATTCAGATCCGAATCGACTCCCCACGGCTCCATCGCAAACGTCAAAGACAAAACCCCTGCGCTCGCGTCGCGTGCATCGCCTGCCAGCTGCTGATCACCGTGCCGCAGATCAGCAGCAACGCGATGACCGCCGCGATGGACACCGGCCCTTTGTTGCGGCGCACGAATCGCCGCATCTTGTACAGCATACTCAGCGCTACGGCCTCGATCGGTTTGTCGCTCAGGTGGTGCTGGATGTCCACGTCGATTTCACTGACCGCCTGCTCCGGCCTCATGTACGCAGGGGCGCCGAGCATCTGGCCGAAGTTGGTGAAGACTGTCTTCTCGGTGAGCCTCTGCTCGGTCGCCTTGGCGACTCCAAAGTCGATCACCTTTACGATGGGCTTGTCGTGTACGAGTTGATGGCTTCAGAGTTCCTGCAGTTCCTCGCACGCCAGTAGCTGGGCAGCAACCCCACTATCCGTTTGAGTTGGCTTCGTTTTTGAGATTGCGAAGTAGCTCGTCCAGTTCATTCAAGTCATCTGGCGAAAGGCCTTGGCTCTCAACGAGATTGAGCATCATCGCTGCGGCCGAGCCATCGAAGACACGGTCGAGCAGATCGCCGACCATGCCTTTGGAGATGGTGTTCTCACGGACGCGGGCCCGGAAGCGGAAGCTCTTGCCGTCTTTTTTGCGTGCGAGGTAGCCCTTGTCGGTCATGACATTGAGTGTGGTGATCACCGAGGTGTGGGCGAGGTCCCGGCCTGTTTCTTCCGCGAGCTTGTCTCGTACCGAGGACGTCGGCAGGGCACCGTGCCGCCAGATGATTTTGAGGATCTCAAGTTCAAGTTCGGTCGGGTAACGCGAGGCTGGGCGCGACATCGGCGGTAAACTCCGTGCGAAAGGGTGCTAACCCTCTATTAAATTAGAATATTAGACGATTGTCAAGACAAATTGATGAAACGGCAGGGCTGCCAGATACGGCAGGAAGAGGGGGCCGATAGAAAACGAAGAAATTAGCTGACAAGCGAGTCAAAAAGTTGTAACTATTCGTATCCGCCTTTCTTGGTTCGGATCTTCCGCTTCCAGAGTTCGATCATGCCACGCAAACCCGCTAGCCAGCCAACCGAGGTCGAACTGCTCATCCTCAACGCGTTGTGGGAGATCGGCCCAAGCCCGGTGCGTGAGATCCACGACGCGATGCAGGGCGATCGAGATGTTGCCTTCACCACCACGCAGAAGATGGTCCAGGTCATGGCCGACAAGGGCTTGTTGACGAAAGATGACTCGACTCGGCCGATGCGATTTGCACCTGCGATGAGCCGAAGCGACACGCAGCTTGGTCTGGTCGATGACTTGCTGCAGCGGGCCTTCGGCGGGGCGGTGGACACGCTGGTCATGCAGGCCCTGCGGACCAAAGGCGTCAGCGATCAAGAACTCGAAAAAATCAACGACGTGCTCAAGCGTATTGAGGGGGGTGATTCATGAATACGCTTGAGCAAGTGTTGTCTTCTGACTTTGTCTATCGTTTCGGCTGGATGCTGCTGCACTCGCTGTGGCTGATGTTGCTGCCAGCTTTCGTGCTGATGTTCTCGCTCTTGGCCGTGCCTAGGCGGATGAGTCAGTTGCGCTACTTAATGTCTGTGGTCACGCTCGTCGTGATGCTGGCCCAGACAAGATGTACTTCCACTAAGGGACACCCAGTATGAAGCAGGCCCGAAGAATGACCGAATGCCGATCGACCGCCCGGCGGCAATGCCGCAGTTTCGGCTTGCTGGCACCGATCGTGTTTCCAATTTTCGCTCTAATTGCCGGCTGTCACGCGGCGACGGTGTGCGACGAACTGACCAGCAACCTGAAAGAAGACAGCGGGCCCTATCGTGCCTGTGTCGCGAAGGATTTCCTTGCCGACTTCTTCCATACGCAGGCCAAGGCTGGCGACGAACTGATCGACCTGATGCCCAAGGGCACCGTCGCGATTGAGTTGGTCAACCCTGAATTCGATTTCACCTACGACAACGGCCAGACGGTGCCGCCCGGCACATGGATCACACCGATCCAAGCAGGCGAGCCAGGCAGTATGCGGCGCCACAGCGAATCACTGGGTCTGTCTGACCCGATTAGAGGCTGGTCCGCGATCGGATGTGCCGGCGTCGAAGCAACCCGCCGCTTCAAGACCATGCCCGATGTGCCCACCGCCTATGTGGTTGCCCACGGCAAGGACTACACCCTCTTCCAAACCGTTGAAAACCAACTCAAGCCAAGTACCCGCTACACCCTCATGGTCGAGGTCTATGCCCGCACCGACTACCGCGCACCCAAGGCCAACGAGTTGCTGCTCTACCTCACCGATGACGAAGACAAGCCCGTGCTGGCAAGCAAGATGGAGCAGGTGCTGGCCACCACGGACCCGGAGACCGGCTTCGCGATGGCGTTGATCAGCGTTACCACTCACGCAGATCAGCCGGCAGATCACCTGCGCGTTCACCTGGGCTTTAACGCCGAGGGCAATGTTCGCGTCAACTACGACAACGTCAAACTGTGGGCGCAGCCAGTCGAGTAAGCATCCTTCAAAGTGATCGAAACCGACTGCCCGTGTCAACGAATACAAACACGCCTCGACGCATTGAGGAACTGATAGGTCTCGCGCCAGTTCAGAGCATGTACCGAAGAAAAAATATAGTTCGTTTTTTTAGGATTTCATGCATTCGATACGGCCAATTGGTTGGATTCTTTTGATTCTCCTAAGGTCGTTGGTCGCTTTCAACGGCGGCCAGCGGCTTACACAGGTGGCCCGTCCGATCACTCGGATGGGCCACGTTTTTCAGCGGTCACGGAGCAGGCCTATCACCTGGGATCCTCAAGATCCCGGATTCCGGGGGTCGGCCTGCTTCCTTGCCATCTGTGGACATGTCGGTCCTTGGCCGTACTAATCGGGAACGTGTGTTTGTTGCGTGCCATCGTTGAATAAAAAGATCGCATGAATGGCGTTGTCTTCCGCCCATTGCAGGCCGCGTTCAGTGCCCATGACGTAAAGCGCGGTGGCCAGTGCGTCCGCGTCGGTGTTGCTGGCATGGATGACCGAGACCGAGACTAGATCATTGACCACGTGTTTGCCGGTTTGGGGATCGATGATGTGGTCGCCCTTGAAGTAGGCGCCAGAGGTTGCGACCGAGGTGTCGCGAAGCTGTAGCGCCGGTGCCTCAATTCCCGCGATAGTCGAAGGCAGGTACAGGCCAACGCGCCAGCCGTCACCCTTGGGGCCATCCCCAATCGCTTTCACCTCACCGCCGATATCGACTAGGCAATCTTTGATTCCGAATTCGCGCCACAGCAACTCAACCACGCGATCTACGGCGTGTCCCTTGGCAATCCCCGACAAATCAATCGCTCCCCCATCAGGACGCAAGCTGAACGCCCCGCCAGTCTGTGCTTCGATCGCTTCGGCCCGCTCGATCAGCAAAGCGAGTTCAGGCGATAGCTCAAACGATTCGGGATCCTCCGCGCGGTTGTACCGCATCAGCTCCGAGTCGTTGCGCCAGGTTGAAGCCATCGCATCGATCCGCGCCAACTCCGCATCGACCGCCTGTTGCACGGTTACCGGGTCGCGATCGCCTGCGTAGGTCACGTGGTATGCGGTCGCGAACGCTTCACCAGTGAAATAAGCGAAACCAATGCCTGACGGCCGTGTCAGCGACCAAGCCAGGATACAAAGCAGGCCCGCCGCAAAGATCCGTACCAGCCATCGACGCCCATTGCTCATCGCTCGCCCCTTGGTTCATCCCGGGCGATCCGCAGCAGCGCACTATCCAACAGCTCGCGGGCGGTCGTGATCGTCTCGTCAACGAAAAACAGCGACCACGTCGTTGCCTCGCCTGCGTCTTGCTCGGCCTTGGGGTAGCCAACGATCTCCAGTACTTGGAACGTACGCGGATCGCGGTTGTCCACCTCAATGGAATACACCAGCGACGGCTGGTCCGCGTGGTCCGTGTTGGCGTCGCCTGGCTGATTGATCTCAATCATCACCCGATACGGCGCATCACGCTCGGCATCCCTCGGCACGATGTAGTCGGCCGGGTCGAAGCTGTCGTTCTCCGTCGCAGAACTGATCGCATCGAGCTTGGACGCCCGCTCAGCATCGGTCAACGCTTCCTGCTCCCGCTTGTATTTCAAGTATTCGCTGCGCTTGTGGTGCCAGTAGGGCAGTTGCGTTGCGTAGCCTTCCTGCTCACTGTGGTACAGGCTCTTGATGTGGTAGCCCGATCGGTTCTCGATCCAGATCGCGACGAAAGGTGGCTGATCCGCGTCGTAGGCCAAGCCGCCCATCACCTCGAGTTGCATGCGGTAGTGGGGGGCAGGGTCGTAGCGATACAGCATCCGCTGGCCATCGAGCTCGAATCGGCTGGGGTCGGGGCCGAGGTTATCGCTTAGCGCGAGGATGGCCTTGATCGGCGGCGGCTGCCAGAGGACCACCGCGATGAACCCGGCGACGCACAGCAGCAGGACTACCGCGCTACGTTTTTTGAAATAACCGCGCAGTGAGCGCCAGTTGTTTTTGATGTGAAATGAGATCGCCGTGATGAAGATGAAACCGACGAACGAATGCACAGAGACCGTCAGGAGATTGAACGGCAAAAAGAAGCCCATCAAGCCAGTGACCGCCAGGGTCACGAACAGCATGGCGATCAGATTGGAGACCCATTGGCGTTTCATAAGCAAGCGTGCTTAGGCTTTCTCGGGAACAATCGCCCCGTGTGCCTTGAGCAGTGCATGCAGTTTAGCGAGCGGCACCGCGCCCGGCGTCGTGCCGTCTTTTGCCGCGATCGCTGCTGCACACGCCGCGGCCTGGCCCATCGCCATGCACGGGGCCTGCACCCTTAAGCCCGAGTTCGCAAGCCGATCGCTCGACACGCACCGCCCCGCGACGATGATGTTCTTGCTGCCCTTGGGAACCAACGCCGACAGCGGGATCGTCGGCACGGTGCCCGGCTTGAGCGGCTCAGGCTTCACGCCATTTTTCGTATGCAGATCCACCGGGTAAAACGCGTAGCAAACCGCATCCTCAAAGAACCGCCCGGATCGATAGTCGTTGACGCTGATCACGGTCTCGCCCTCAATCCGGTAGCTCTCGCGGAAGCCCGGCTCGGGCTGCAGGTGCATCAG
>JARFRI010000414.1 GCA_029287335.1 Phycisphaera sp.
GGGTAATCATCTTCTTGAAATTAAGAAAATCTTCCATTGACTTGCCTTTCAAAGTGATATGACGTGATTGGCACTTGCCTAAGCAAGAGCCCCATGAAGCCAGCTGGACAAGCACCGATGCTTATCCAAAACGGGTCAGGGCGTGATCATACGACTAGTCAAATACCCCGCGTCTGCCATTAAAATTACCAGATACCGCGCACTGAAACAAGCCATCGTCTTCCACCCAAAAAGATAGCCGCCGTTTCGTACCCGGGCGGATCACTCATGTTGCGCAGAAAGGATGTCGGCGATTTCATTGCGGAGTTGTTGCGCTCCGGCTTGAACGCTTTGCTGCCAGTCCGCGTCGCCCTTCTCAAACGCATAGATCACCGACCGGCTTGCCGTGATGAGTGCGCCGGTCCCATCGGGTTTGAAGCAAGCACGCACATCTTCCGCCCCGCCGCCCTGTGCGCCGAAGCCCGGGACGAGGAAGAGTTGTTGCGGATAGCGCTTACGGAGTTTGGCGGCGTCTTCGGGCTTGGTCGCGCCGACGACCATGCCGACGTTGCTGTAGCCGGATTCGCCGACGCAGGCGGAGCCCAGGCTTGCCACGACATCGCCGACGGCCTCGGCGACAGTTCGCCCGTCGCTGAGTACCAATGATTGGATCGCGTCGCCGCCGGGGTTGGATGTGCGGACCAAGACGAAAAGCCCCTTGCCCTGTTCCGCAGCGACTTGCTGAAAAGGTTCGATCCCGTCGCCACCGAGGTAGCCGTTGACGGTGAGCGTATCGCAGCCGTGCGGGTCGGCGAGCAGGCCGTGAGCGTAGTGGGCGCTGGAAGTGCCGATGTCGCCGCGTTTCGCATCGCCGACGACGATGAGGCCGGCGTCTTTGGCTTGTTTCACAACCTTGTGGTAGACCGCGACGCCGGGGGCTCCGAATCGCTCAAAGCACGCCGACTGCGGCTTCACCGCGGGGACGACGTCCGCCACCACATCGATCACGCCTAAGCAAAACGTCTCCATCGCGGCGACGGGGTCGGCCTGATCAATCGCATCAGGCAGTCTTTCGAGCACCGGGTCCAGCCCGACGCACACGGGCGCCCCCTTGGTCTTACAGGCGTCAAGTAGTCGGTCGGCGAATTGTTGCGGCATGGAATCGATTCCTTTGTTGAGCAAGAGAGTCTACTCAATCCCTCGCCCGAGTTGGGGCCGAAGCATCCATAGAAATACCGGCCCGCCGAGGATCGCGGTGAAGATGCCGATCGGGATCAGGCCTACGCTCGGATTGATGTAGTACACCGCATCGCTAGCGACATCCGCGACAACCAGCAGCGTCGCGCCGAGCATCGCGGCACCGACGAGTAGCGGCCGATGCGTCGGGCCCAGCATCAGGCGAGCCAGGTGTGGCGCGATGAGCCCGATGAACGCGATGGGTCCAGCGATCAAGACTGCCGTCGCGGTGAGCACGCTCGCGGCAGCGAGCAGGAGCAGCTTGAGTCGGCCTACGTGTACCCCCAATGAAGACGCCTCGTCATCGTCGAGCGTGGCGATGTCCATCGCCTTGCCCTGCCAAACCAACAGTACCAGCGACGCGATACACACACCCGCCGCCGCAGCATCCTGCCAGCCCAATGGTCGAACCTGCAGCATCCCCATCATCCACTGAGCGAGGTTGTCGCGCAGCACGCCCGGCCCGGCCAGATAGTTCAGCAGCATGATCAGCGCCCCATTGATCGTCGCCAGCACAACACCCACCAGCAGTAGGCCAAGTCGATCGATGACGCCGTTACGTCGGCTGGCGAGGTAGACCACGGCAAGCGTCGCCACCGTGCCGATGATCGCACCGATGCCACCGGTCGTCGCGACGAAGCCGAGTTGTAGCGCGAGATAACCCTGCACCATGATGCCCAGCCCCGCGCCGGTCGATAGACCGAGGATATAAGGCTCGGCCAGCGGGTTACGGAGCAAGGCCTGCAGCGCCACGCCGCTGATCGCCAGCGCGATGCCGACGATCGCCGCGACGATGCCGCGTTGAAGCCTGATGTCCAAGAGGATGTTCGCGTGCTCGCCGGCGGGCAGGCCCAGGCGGGTCGAACCAATCAACAGCCGTGCAGATAGTGCTGCGAGTAGCGCTAGCGTGATGAGTATCCACGCGAGGGTGATACGTGATCTGGATGTGCGTGAAGCGGTCACGAGCCGTCCTTATCGCTCGAACTCTTTTTGACGACCAGCTCGGCGGTGTCATATGCCTCACGGATCGCCGCAGCCCGATCAGGATGCAAGACCGTCGCGATCTCGACAAGCACCTCGGGTAGCGCGGTCGAAGGCAGCATCGCATGGGAGTGCTGGATGACAGCGAAACGCCGATTCATAACGGCGGGAATCGACAGCCCCTCCATCGCACGAAGTCGCGGGTCGCCATCGCTGAGTTCGACGCCATTGGGTTCGAAGATAAGCACCACATCGGGCCGGACGGTCTCTTGGAGCTGAGCCCGGTCGAGCGTGAGGTAGCCGATGTTGAGGTGAGCCAAGGCGTTGGTGCCGCCGGCCAGGCGCAGTAGCTCGTCGTGCGTGACGCCCGTACCAATTGCGCCGAGGGTCGTCGGGTTGATCAGCATCAGTACGCGTGGTCGCTTAGCGTCTTTAATCGCTGCTTGGACAAGCTCGATGCGTAAGGCCATGAGACGTTGTGCCCGCTCCGCTGCTTTTTGATCCCCGACCGCCTTACCTAAGCCGACCTCCGCGTCCATCAGCGCACGCTCCACGCCGGCGATCGATTGGCTGTGAGCGATGATCTTTAATTCAAAAACGCCTTGATCCGCCAGCGTCCGCAGCAGCGCCGGCACATTCCCCGGCTGCCCCATCGGCGACTCGGTCAGCACCAGATCCGGCTCAAGCTCAACGATCCGCGCGATCACCGGGTTGTTGTACGACCCGCACACCGGCAAGCCTAGCGATGCGTCATCCTCCTTGGACACACCGACGATCTGGTCGCGTTTGCCCATATCGATGAGCATCCGCGTAATCGCCGGCGTCAACGACACGATCCTCGGACCTTTGGAACCGCCCGCCGCATCGTCTTTCCCACCACTTGAAGAACCACCCGTGGATGGGTCACACCCGAACAGACAAAATAGCGCCAAACACATCAAAAACGTCAACAGGTTTCGGCTTACAGTCGCGTGCAACATCGGCTTACCCCTCGGCCTTGGATGGATCGGCCTGGGCAACTTCAACCGGCTCGGCGTGATCGACAGGCAACCCCGCGGGCTTATCTGCCCAAAGATCAACCGCCTGGCCACCTTCGCACTGATCCATCGGCGTGCCATCCGCGGCGCGTCGCATCAAGACATAAACCTGCGTCTGCAAGCAGCAAAACGTGCTAAACATGATCGCGACGACAATCGCGGTGACCAGCTCGAACCAGCGGGCCATGATCCATGTCGCCGCTTCGGTTTGATCCGCATCGCGCACCACGCCGATGTCGACAAAGTAGCCCGTCGCATTGATCGAAAGCGATGCGACCGTTCCGACCAGCACGTAGACGACGGCCAGGTAGACGATCGAAGCGAAGAGATACGCGCCAAGCTGCCATGGCCGGAAGAGGATGTAGTTAAACGATCGTGCGATCGCATCAAAGCCATCACTGCCTTCAACCGACAACGCCGGCGGCATGAGGAACATGGCCAAGAGCAACAGTAGCGCCTCGATAGCGATTACAAAACCCAGCAGCAGCAGTAAGCCATAGATCAACGCGCCGACCACATCGACGCCGGGGAAGTTGAAGAAAACAAGGCCTGCTAACGCAAGGACCACCCCAACTACCGCGATCAACGCGGCGGGCATCAATGGCGTAAGCAGATACCAGACCCAACGCTTGCGCATCGAACATGCTGCCCTACCCCTGTCTCTTATACACATCTGACGCTGCCGACGATCCAACTCTAGTGTAGGTGGGGGGGGTGGCGGGGGGGGGGAGGGGGGG
>JARFRI010000126.1 GCA_029287335.1 Phycisphaera sp.
GCTTAGCACCAACAACCAATAAGCGCTAAGCCGCAAGCGGCTATCTCATCGCGCAGCCGCCGCCACAGCATCCCCCGGGCCTGGCGCAGTCCATCTCGGGCGACTGCTTGTCGCCGGTGACGACCATGCCCGCGCTGAGCAGTTTCTCGACCGGCTCGCTGACCGCCGTCTTGCCGAGCTTGGCTTCCGCGAGCTCACAGAGCTCACCCCATGTCGAGACTGATCTCGACATGCTGTGCATGACTTCAAGGGTCTTGTGATTGGCCGGGCAGTAGTATTCGTAGGTGGGCATGGTGTGGATTCCAAAGGGGGACAGGCATTCCTGCCCGTCACAGGCCGACGGCCTGATCACTTACCGCCCATCATACTATTCGGCTGCGCCGATCGGCAGACAGGAATGTCCGCCCCACTACTGGGATCACTCGGACGACTCCGTCGCCACCCTACCCGGTGAGCCGACGTCTTCTTTGCTGTACTCGTCGGTCTCCGTGGCGTGCTCGGCACCGTGCTTGCCTTTTTCCGAGCGTGACCAGCTCTTGCCGTTATCGTTCTTGGCCGGGTCCAAGGCATCGGGGTTCAGCGCGATGCTCGGGCCATCGGGGCTGTCGCTGGGCCAGTCGCCCTCATCGTCGTAGTTGACCTCGTCAACAACCTCATCCTTGGCGTTACGGAGAGTAAGGATTTCGTTGGTCGAGCTTGGGCTGTTGGCGAGGTTGGAGAGGGAGTCCTTGTTGCCGGTCCAGCCGTCGAGTTTGTAGACGTCAAAGCCCTTGCCCCAGGCCTTACGAAAGTCGCCGACGGACTGGGTGCTGGGGATCAGGATGATGGCCTGGCCCGGCTCGATCTTGACCGACTCGGGCAGTGCCTCGGTTTTGCCATCCTCATCCTGCAGATAGAAGCCCGCCAGCGAGACTGCCTCGTCGCCCGCGTTGTAGAGCTCGACCCACTCCGACTGGTTGAGATCCGCGTCCTTGCCGATGCCGCCCTCGTACGAATCGGGGTTGTACATGATCTCGCTGATCAAGACCTGCCCGGAAACAGGCCCAGACCCGACAAGCATCACGGCAGCGGCCAGAGCAAACGGTGCAATCTTTAGCATGGCGGGCTTCCTATCTGCGTTTGGGATCGGTTCGGGGCTACTGTAACACGCTGTTTCACGGATGTCACCCCCTCATTTGGGGTGTAGTGACAGCTAGTTGTCACCTGTTTTCTAACTTTTTTCGCGCGGCGGAGCGCTTCGGCCGATGACCACGAACCGGATCTGCTGCTCGGTGCGGTTGTTGGTCGGGTCCACGCCCAGGTAGTCCATGAACGTGAAGTACGCGTCGGCGTAGCGGCTGGCCAGACGTTGGGCCAGCTTCCGCACCTCAGGGTGATTAGACTTGCTCTTGGCCGCCTTGAGAAGCTTGGTCTTGGCACGTCGCATCGCTCGCTTGTAATAGCGTTCGTCAAGCTCGCCTCTGCGATGCCAGAGGTCGAACATCTGGCGCACCACCTTCAGCACACGCGTACCGTACTTCTGGGCGATCAACGCGGGCAGCGTCAGGAGGAACTTCAGGTCACGGATCAGGTGCGACCAGCAGAACTGCATCTAGACATGCTCCATGTCTTCGAGGCACTTGCGGTAGGCCGAGAAGAAGTCGCAGACGATCACCCCGGCGTAGTCCTCGCCGAGCAACTCCTTGACCACGCCCGATCCACGCGAGGCGTCGATCACGAAGCAGCTAAAGCCCAATCCTTCGTTGGTGGCCAAACTTCCGGGGGGTGCCTGCAAGCACCACGTCCAGCAGCGTTGGCCCATATGTCGATGCCCGGTCTCGTCGATGCCGAGGACCGGCTCAGTGGGTAAGGCGTCCAGCACCTCCTGATACGGCTGGGCCAATGCTTCGGCCGCTTTCGCCACCGCCTTGGCCAGCAGGCCGACGCACAGCTCAATGCCCATCACCTCCCGGAAGAAGTGGCGGATGTTGCCGTAAGACAGGTGGCACGCCCCCTTGAGGTAGGCGGCCAACCCGATGGCTCCGGGCGAGAGCAGCTCGCCGCGGCGAACCCCTTCGGGAAGCGGAGCGACGACGATGCGGTTGGTGTAAACGCATCGGTATCGGCGGGCACGGTGCTCGACGATCCGCAACGCCCGGCCGGTCCACTCGATCTGTTGCACGACTCGCCAGGCGTCTTCGTCGGGATCATCCTCGGCGATCAACTCCAAGCCATCTGCTTCATCCAGCGTGTACTGCCAATGGTCATCGACCTCATCGGGCTTGAACAGCTCGCGTTGGTGCTTCTTGTGCCCCTTCTGGCCGCCGGGCTTACGCTTGTTCTTCCCCCGGCCAGGACCTCCACCCTTGGGCGGCTTGGTGATGTCACTCGAAGGCGGCTTCGATGAAGTGGCCGAGGTCCGCTGCATCCGGGCGACCTGCAACTCCAGCTCTTCGATCCGTTGGGCCTGCTCCTCGACGACCGACAACAGGCGGGCGACGTGTTCCTTCAGGAACCGCATGTCCGACTCGGTGTACAGCTTCGGCTCGGCATCCTTGCCCATCCACGCAGCGTACACACGCTACCCCGAGAGCGCAAATCCGTGAACACTTACGTTACTGATATAAAACAAATTACAACATCTTCTCCCCTGATTCCCGCCCTCTCCGGTTATTTCTTGATCGATAGAGCGTGGTTGTAGGCCTGGGCCGATGGGTTGTCACGGTAGCGATTGCCCGCTGGCGTGAGTTTGCCGTCGGCGATGACGGCGCGGTTGCTTTTCATGTTGAACACCGCGTAACGCTCGATGAAATCGCATTCGTCCATGATCTTGCAGTAGCCCGCCAGCACCTTGGCGTTTTGTTTCAGATTTGGATTGTGGCCTTTGACCCAGCGTGCGCCGTTATTGAATTCGGTGACCCAAAGCGGCAGGCCGGTGCGCTCGTGGATATCGCGCATCCATCGGATGAACTTCTCATCAGACCAGCCGCCCTTGTAATAGTGCACGGTGATGAAGTCGACGCGATAGCCGCGCTCCTTTGCTTTGTCTAAAAATTCGTAGAGCCAGTCGATCGTACCGTCGGTCGTGCAGGGGCTGCCCAGACGTAGCCCTGACGCTTGCAGCTTTGGCCAAAGCCTGAGCACCTGCGCCATCGGCATGTCGGCCTGATCCTCCTGCATCGGCTCGTTAAAACCCAGCAGGTGGGTGACGCCACGCTTGTTATTGATCTGATCAAAGGAAGGCCAGTTGGGGTTGTGCTTCATCAGCACGTATTCCATGTCGAGCGTGGATTCATCGCCCGCGCCCCAGTTGTACCGCCACTGTACGTCGAGCAGTTCAGCGGGCTGGGCCTTCCCGCCGTAGCCTTTCTTGCCGGTCCATCGCCAGGGGAAGACGCGGACAAATGAGACCTTGCCGCGCAGCTTCGTCGGCAGGCTGGCGATGCGCAGGTCGCCCTCGCTTGCGATGAAGACCTGGCTCGCGCCGGTGCCGTCTTCATTCTCGGCCAGCGTCGCCATGTAGCCGCGTTTGAGCGTAAACGAGGCGATCTGATCTTCGTCTTCGCCGAGTTGGTCGGACTTGTAGTACTGGTGCAGGCTGTAGCGGCGCGGCTCGCCACGGTATCCCGTCTGATTAAATGTATGAAGAGGCTGAAAGTCTTCGCCGTGGGGCTGGACAACGGTGGCATTAACGGATCGCACCAGCCGAACGTTCTTGCCTAGCACCGCAGGCTCACCGTTGATACGCAGGTGCTGCAGGTAAGTTGCCTTGACCTGTGAAGGGCGGAAGTGCTTGAAGACAAGCATCGTATCTTCGGCGTTGAGATGGACCTGCCCGTTGCGGATCGGGGCGCTTGTGCTTTCGAGCGTGAGTTGGCTGGTGCCATCTAACACGTAGCGATTGCCTTGCACCGCGTCGATGGCGTGCACGCCCTCGCTGAGATGCACATCTTCTTTCGCGCCGGTTGCGTCGGCGGCTGGCTTACTCGCCCAGGCGGGGAAGCATGCTCCGGCGGCACAGGCAATCAACAGCATCGCGATTAGCACCCGCCATGCGTACACCGCATGCAAGTGAATACGCGGATTGCTTCGACAGAGGATGGTGCAGTTTTTCATGATGAACACAAGCCGTATAGAGGTCCGAATTGCCACGGCTCAGACGATTGCGCCGCGCTCCGTGTATTGCAAAGTAAGTGTTTCAGAATATGAATCGAGAACGCGCGCCTGATGGTGCCTATCGATCAGGGGTCCGTGTTCTCGACCAGCACCCGGATCTGGTCCATGCCTGAGAGCCGCATCTTGACGCTCATCGTCCGCAGATCATCACTGATGTAGATGTGGTCGAAATTGGGATGCCCGGGTGGGTCTGATGCGCCTCGGAGCGTGCCGGTTGCGGGGTATTGGATCGATGCAAGGCCCACCACGCCATCGGTCGCGACCTGGTGCTGCTGCATTTCGACAACCCCGACGATGCGGCCGTTGAACCGGAGCTTGAAATCACGCTCGACGGTGCCTTGAGTTTTCTGTTCGGGCAGATCGAAATGGATCAGAAACGAGTTGAGCTTGGTCCCCGCAGCGATCACATAGTCTTCCTGAGGCTCGATCTCCAGACCCAGCTTCTCGATGACGGACTTATTGGTCTTGTCCGCGTTCAGATACAAATCTTCGGTAAGAACCACCCCACGCTGTTCCGGGATTAACAGCGGGTCCGTACTGGTCGACTGTCCCAGCGTTAGCGAAGCGGGGGGCGATGGGGTGTACGTGATCTCACCGCTCAAGACAGGGCGATAGACGACATCATCCCAGTTGCGCGTATAGCGCTCGGCCTGAGTCGCGTCGATTGGCTGTACCGACTGGGGAATCACTTCGTCAGGCACAAGGTGGCCGCCGAAGCCTTCGTGAAGCATGACGCTCTGGGGCTTGTTGAATGATTGCTGCGATTCAGTCCTGGCGGGCTTCGCTTCGATCAACCCGTCGAGAACGACCACTTCGCCATGGCCTTCTTTATCTAATACCACCGTGAACTCGGTGCCGTGATCAATGAAATCGGTCTTCGCGGTCGAGACGGTGAAGCCCTTGGCCTGCGGCGGAACGACGGCACTGATACGGCCGTGCCGCATGCCAACCCGCTCAGCACTATGCAGCTTGTATTCGCCGGGCCCTTGCAAGATCACAGTCGCGCCGGACCAGCATTCCAGTTGCATTGAGCTGCCTGCTTGCAACGCAATGATGTGGCCCGGATACAGCTCAGTGCCCGAGGCCAAGTGGTTGTCTGTGGTGTTCGTCGCCAAGGATTGATTCATGACAACGGCGACGGGGACCGGCTCGGAAGGCAATTGTGCAACTGCGGGCGTGTCTTGATCCCAGTCAGCGATGGGCTGGGACGTTGACTGCGAGGAGTCACCGCCAAACCAGGTCGTATAGACGAGGCCAACGATGCAGATCATTGCGGCCGCGGCAACACCCCAGGTAGCTTTCTGACGCGCGAGCGATCGGATGCAGTAGGCACCCGCTGAGCGTACATCCCGCCAAGTGACTGGCTCTTTCTCAATGAGCAGATCAGGGACCGGCGGATAGCTCTGGAGTTCCGCTTCCGCGGCTGACTCCATCTCGATAAAGGCTTCAAGGGTTTCGGAGAATGCGAGTTCGGTCGCGTATTGCTGCCCAACGATCCAGCCAGTCAGGTCCACAAGATGCCCCTCGAGCATGACCAAGTGCCAAAAATACTCTCGCGCCTCAGCCGACTGGCGCAAGACAGCATTCAGCTGCTGCCGCTCCGCTTCCGAGAGCCGGTCGTCGAAAAGCTTTTCGACCAGGTTTTCATAGTCTTGTGGCTGGGTCGGCATTAGTGACTCTCCCCCAATCGGAGTCGCTTGCTAACACACTTTTTCAATAGTGAACGCGCTTTGGACAGGCTTACATAAATGGTGGCGGGTGACAAGTCCAGGTCTTTAGCAATCCGGCTGGGCTTCAACCCCTCGTTGTACCGCAGCTTAATCACGCGTTTCGCAGCGGGTGCTAACGAATCGACGCATTGGTGTAAGGCCTTGATGTATTCATCGCTGTACGCCTGATCAGGCGCAGACTCGGCAAGCAGTTCGATCACATCCTGGCCCAGCGGGACCATCCGCCGGGTGGATCGCCGCTTGACCTGGTCCATGATCGTGAAGCGCGAGATCGTAAACGCCCAGGAGAGGAACTTCGTGCCCAACTCGTAGTCGTCCGCCTTGTTCATCACGACGAGGTAGACCTCGTGCAGGATGTCGTCTGCCTCGTCCCGGTTGGGCAGCAACGTCAAAATGAAGCCACGGATCGCCGAGACGTTGGCCACAAACAGCTTCTGGACTTCGCGTTGTTGGTCAGTCATAGGCGGGGGTTCGTGCCGGATTAAGCGATCGTTTGCCGCTCTGAAACGATTGAGATTGATATCTCACACATTATCTATAGATGCACGGTATCAAACCTTAGCGGTATTTCGGGCGAATTCGGCGATCTCAATCTTTTTTTGAAAAGGGTGCCTAAGATTCGAGGAGTAACTCCTATTGATTAGGTAGAGAGGTGCGAATCTGTTTGTCGCCCGTCTAGGCTCGTTCTGAGATTTGAAAATTCTTGTCACCTTTAGGAGGTTTGCCCATGTTTGGTTTTTCAAAATCCCGTTTCGCGGGGATCGCTGCGGTTGGTTTGATCGGTGTCGGCACATCGGCTGGTGCCGCGACGTTTACCAATGGCTACACAATAGGTTCAAACTTGCTCGGCGATACGCTTGTTGATGGTGCCGACCATGCAGGCTTGGGCACTGTGGATTTTCGTGCAAACGATTCGGCAAGCGGCGCTGGCGCGTTTGGTTTTGTAGCTGTCTGGGACGACCTGTGGTCTGTTGGTGATGATGTCTCGGTCACGGGCATCGCGGTTCCACTCCGCAGCCCGGGCGGTGCCGGTGACACGAGTAATAACACCAACAACGGCACGTTCACATTCACTTTTTACGAGCTAAGCGGAGGAACAAACCTGAACGCTTGGGATGGTACGAACAACGGCGAGTCTGCGATAGGCAGTGCGACTGCGGTATTCAACGGCGCGGGCACGGGTACGATCATTCCCTACGTGACCTTCGATTCTTCTCTCGATTTTACTGCGACTAGCACGGGAATCGCGATCTACATGAACAGCACGAGTTCGATCCGTACACGGTTCGACGACAATGTTGACGGCGTTGATGGGAGCCGTTTTGCCAGAGCGTCCGGCGATGAGCAGGGCGGGGTAGACGGCTCCGGCGCGCAATGGACAATCGCAGGTACCGCGGTCCCCGAGCCTGGCTCGCTGGCACTGCTTGGCCTTGGTGGTCTATTGATGGCACGTCGTCGACGTGGCTAAATCAATCGATGCATCCGCATCGTCTGTTTCTCATCACTAAACGCAGTGGGCCTGTGAAAGCAGCCCCACTGTCTTTGAAGGAGCCAACGGGCTCGGCTTCAACGCCCCGACCCATGCTTCGATCAGGGCAGCGCCGCTGCGTCTCACTCCAGGTGCATTCACATGAACACACGACTGATGCTGGCATTTGCTGCGGTGTTCGGTCTTGCGTTGCTTGCATCTCCGGCAAACGCCCAGGACAAACCCAAC
>JARFRI010000167.1 GCA_029287335.1 Phycisphaera sp.
TATTTCATACGGGCACAACCCACTAACCGCTGACGACACCACGATTCCACAACGACGGTACCGCGCCTATCAACGCCTGGCTGACCCCGTGGATCCCTACTGGATCGTGCTTGGTATCGACTTGTTCAGTTCAAGCGATACGAATGATTTCGCCCACGGCGACGCATGGAACCTAATGCGAGCAGACGGCAGCGTCACTTTCGTGCGTGACCCGCGAGTCATGGAACTACACAGCGCATCGACAGCATGGAACAAAGGCGATCAGGTCTCGTATCACAAGGCATATGAAATCCTTCTTGGCGGCGATGGCGTAGGGGCCGAGCGCCAATGGCACCATGACTACGGCAGAGCATTCAATCGTTAACCAATCCTTCTTTTTAGCCTTCGCAAGGGTCGGCAGACAGCCTCATCAGCAATTGAATCCGAGGAACACATCACATGTTACATCTCAAACGCCAAGCATTCACACTCATCGAACTACTCGTGGTGATCTCGATCATTGCACTATTGATCGCGATCCTGCTCCCCGCATTAAGTGGTGCCCGTGAAGCGGCACGTGTGACGCAGTGTGCCAGCAATCTTCGTCAGCAAGGTGTAGCCGTTTATGCCTACACGATTGATTACAAAGAATACATGCCAAAGATGAATGTCTTGCCGGGGCAAGATCCGACCGATCGTAATTCGGGTGCGCACCAAGTCAGTAACCACTGGCGAAGTGCGGTCTTTTTGACCGGGGCTAGTAACGCGACGGTGAACGAAATGACACGGCACAACCTCGCGTTGGTCTGGATAGGCGGCTATTTCCAAACCGGCCAAGAGCTCTATTGCCCGAGCCACGAAGACGAAACGTATCAATACAAGAGCTATTCTGATCCAGTCTTCCCGACCGGCCGTAGGATCGATATTTCATATGGACACAATCCACTTACAGCCGGGGAAGGCAGAACACTAGGCGACCGATATCGTGTTTATCAGAAAACTTCTGATCCGATCGATCCGTACACGATTGTGCTGGGCATCGACCAGATCACGACCGATTTGGAACGCGAGTTCGCTCACACCGACGCATGGAACGTGATGCGAGGCGACAGTAGCGTGAGCTTTGTGCGCGAACCCAAGGTGATTGATTTGTTAGAGGAATGCATCGCGGCAGGCGAAGACTGGGACCGCAATGCTCGTCCTTACTATCACCAGGCTTACGATCTGCTTCTCGGTGGCGATGGATTCGATCGCGACTGGTATCACGACAACGACAGGAATGTCAAACGCTAAGTTTGATTCTAAGCCCTTTCGTCCCATCAATCTAATTCACTTGGTCTTACGTTCAGGCTTGTCATACGAACCGGGTAGTTCATCTGCCCAAGCCCGAAGCTCAATACTCAAATCTTTGAGCACATCCGTTTGCGTGTTAGCAAGATTGACGGTCTCGGCCGGATCGGCTTCAAGGTCATAAAGCTCTGGCTTTGCACCGGGCCGTACGGGTAGGTGAAGCTTCCACTTGCCTTCACGCATGACTGGTGTGCCGTTGCCTAAACTTGCTCGCCAATACATCGCCTTATTGCGTTGGCGATCAACACCAAGCCAGATGTCCGAGACATCTTCGCCATCGAGTTGATCGGGTAGCTTGTCTGCGATGCCCGCGATGCTTGCGAGAGTGGGCATCCAATCGATAAAGTTGATGACGCTGTCTTCATCTAGTCGCCCGGGCTCGACTTTGTCGGGCCAGCGGATGATGAACGGGACGCGGAGCCCGCCCTCGTAATGGGTGTGCTTACCACCTCGGTAGATGCCCGCGTAGCCGAGCATGTTCTCGGCGTGTTCACGTCGGCCATACTTGCCGCCGATAAGGATCGGTGCAGGGCCGTGATCGCTTGAGAAGATCACGATCGTGTTTTCCCGCAGCTTCAGCTCGTCGAGTGTTTTCATCAGCCGGCCGACGCACTGATCTAGGCCATAGACATCGCCTAGGTACTGCTTCATGCAGTGCTTGAGCTCGCCACCGATTTCTTCACACAGGTCGAATTTATCTTGGATGGCAGGCGAGAAGTCACCACGGTTAAACGCGATGTTCTTGAAGAGATCCGCACGCTCAGGCGGTGATGAGACAGCAAAGTGTGTGCTATGCGCCCAGATGTTCAGATAGAACGGCTGATCGCTACCGGCGAGCGAACGAAGATGTTTCTCTGCCGAGCTAAACAGGCGTGCGTCGCGTCCCTGCGGGTCTTTAGTGCTCCCGCCCATCACCTCAACCTTGTCGATGCCGTAGTGCCCGTGTACCGCGGTTTCCTTTGGCCCGATGTGCCATTTGCCGAAGTGTGCGGTGTGGTAGCCGGCATCGTTGAGCAGTTCGGTAATCGTCACGCGATCGCCGAAGCCATAGTTCGCGGCGTACTTTTGATAGCGCGCGGGATAGAGACCGGTCATCAAGCCAGTTCGACTGGGGTTGCACGTCGTACCGGTTACGTAGGCCTGTGTGAAACGAGCGCCCTCGGTTGCGAGTTTATCGATGTTCGGCGTCTTGGCATAAGGATGGCCATAGCAAGCTAGGTCGGCAAAGCCCAAGTCGTCCGCAAAGATGAAGACGATGTTGGGTGGGCGGTCTGCAGCATTGGCATGCGAGCCCAAGGACATTAGCGCAAGCAAGGTGAGAAGCGAGAGCCTAATCGGTTGAATCCATGCTACTTTTTTACTTGGCATTGTCTTCCTTTTTGTCTTTCTTACGCTTTTTGGACCTGTCGGCTAAGGGCAATTGGGGGGCCATGTCTTCTCGTGATGGGACCGCCGCGCGGAGCTTAGCGAGCTCTTCGGCATATGCCGGGTCATCTATCACATTGGTCCATGCGTACGGATCTTTTTCAAAGTCGTAGAGTTCTTCTTGCTCTTCGTTGTAACGGATATAGCGGAACCGATCGGTACGGATCGTGATGTGCTGGTCCAGGTGCGCGGTGATCGCGGTGCTTTGCCAAGCAGCATCGGGCTTTTTGAGTAGTGGGAGAAGCGATCGGCCATCGATCGGCTGGGGCGGGGTGATCCCGCAGAGTTCCGCGATCGTCGGGTAGACATCTTGCAGCGAGACGAATCGTTCACACACGCCGCCTGGCTCGGTGATACCGGGTACCCGGGCCATCATGAGCGAGTGGGTCGCCTCTTCCCAGAGCGAGTTTTTCTGCCAATTGAGTTTTTCGCCTAAGTGGAAACCATGGTCGCTGACCATAAATACGATCGTGTTGTCGGCCTGGCCGGATTTCTCTAACGCGTCTATGACCCTACCAACCTGCGCGTCGGCGTATGCGATTGTCGCAAGATAGGCTTGGACGCCTTTTTTATATTCGCCAATCTCGATGAGTTGTTTGACCCACTCCTTGCGGCGGTTCGAATTGGCTTGGCCCAATGGCGGGATATCGCTAAGGTCGTCGAGGTTGATCGGCGGCTCGGGGAGGTCCTTGAGTGGGAACATATCGAAGTACTTTTGTGGCACATACCAAGGCATATGCGGCGTGAAAGTGCCGTAGGCGATGAAGAACGGTTCGTCTTGATGTGCTTGAAGCGCCTTAATCGCGGCGTCTGCGTCGAGCGTGTCTACCATCTGAGACTCGGGGATATGGATCACGCCCCAGTCGTTCTCCCCTCGTCCAAGGGGCATGAGTGGTGCATTGGGTGGCGTGGGGTTTCGGCCATGACGATCGGATTCATCCCATGATTCTTTGGGGTTCCAGCCATGCGTGATCTTCCCGAAGGAGCCGGTGAAGTAGCCTTTCTCTCGGAAGAGTTGCGGCATCGATGCTTGGTTTTGTAGCGGGACAGACATTCCGTGCTGCGTGCCGTTCTGATAGTGCCCTGACCGCCAGGGGTGGATGCCTGAGAAAAAAGCAGAGCGAGACGGGCTGCAGACTGGGCTGGCGGTGTAGGCGTGCTTGAAAATTACGCCACTTTTACCGAGGTTTATGATATTGGGTGCAACAACTTTTCCCGCGTAACGATTCTTGTCACCTAGAGGCCAGGTATTCATATCGTCGCACATAATGAGCAACACGTTCATTGGCTTTTCATCGGCTTTTGCATTTGAGCCAAACTGAACGAGAACCAACATAGCAAAAAAAATCAGCAGAGCCTTATTCATCTGTAATTCCTTGGAGAAATGGATCGCAATCGTCAAATGCTCGGCACTTGGTCTTCGCATGTGTAAGACTGCCATCAGTGCATCGTCTTTACGGTGAAAAACAAAAATGTTATAGTTATATTCTACCTTTTGTTGGACCCACTGCAATGCGTTTGTTCTGACGATGTCGGTGAACGCTTGATTTAAGGAGCAACCTAATGAATGCTATATCGCGACGCGACATGATGAAGACCACCGGCGTGGCACTTGCTGCGGCTGGCCTCGGCTCGACGCTGAGCCCTAAACCCGCCTTTGCTGCCAAACCCTTGAAAGAACTCCGCGTCTTACAGGTCGGCGTCCATGGGATCGGCAATATGGACCGCAATAATATCCTCCGCCACCCCAAGGCCAGGATCACCGGGCTCTGCGACGTGAACTCGACCTATCTGAACAAGTTGGCCAAGCAGATCCCTGATGCGTTCACGGTCAAAGACTACCGAAATGCTTTCGCGGATCACCTTGATGAGTTTGATGCGGTCAATGTGTGTACGCCCGATCACAGCCATATCACCCCGACGCTGCTTGCTTTGAAGCACGACAAGCACTGCTATGCACAGAAGCCGCTTGTTCAGCAACTCGAAGAACTCGTGATGCTCGATAAGGCCCAAGCGGCCAAGCCACACCTCGCGACGCAAACGGGCAACCAGCGAATGAACAGTGAGGGCCGACGCATGGCCGTCGAGATCCTGAAGAACAACCTGCTTGGCCAGGCGGTCGAAGCCTATTGCTGGACGGGGACGCAGCGGGGCAGCGCCAAGCCGATCGATAAGTTCCCGGTTGTCGATGTCCCCGCAGATCTGGAC
>JARFRI010000177.1 GCA_029287335.1 Phycisphaera sp.
CTCCCTTCTCTCAGCGCAAAGATATACCAGCGCGAGCCATTTGTCGCGGCGTTGCGGAAGCACAAACACGAAGTTTTGGAGATTTACGACGAGCGTTTCGCTGCCGCTTTCGCGACGCGCTGCTCGATGCGACGCAGCCCGCGGACCAGGTCGCTAGCACTCTTATACTGTGCCATCTCCGGGTTCTTGGGCCTTAAGACCGCGGCGGTCAACGCGCTGAGCATGCCCGCGACGTCCGATTCTTTGTCGTATTCGATGAGCTGCTTGAGATCGGGGTTGGCGTGGGGCTTAGCGATCTGCACCGCGAGGTAGAACGAGTCGACGGTCTTGTCGGTCTTGCCGTAGACCTCGGAGATCGCGTTGTTGGTGACGTGGCCGCGTTCGATCATCTTGCCGAGCATGCGTTGGATTTGGCTGGTGCGCATCATCTCGGTGAACAGCTCGCCGAGCATGGGCGACTGGTTGACCTGTTCGCCGATCTTGCACGCGCTGCCGAAGTCGACGAAGCCGACCCCTTTGGGCGTAATGACCATGTTGTCCATGCGCAGGTCCAGGTGCATGATGCTGGCTTGCTCGTGGATCGCCGCCAGGAGCTCGGCCGACTGGATCGCGAAATCAAGCTGGCTGATCGGCTCGCCACCGATGCGCATCCATTTCATGTGCAGCGTTCGGACAAAGCCCCGGCTGTCCTTCTGGATGCCCAGCGGCTTGGGCACCTTGTCGCGGTACTCAGGGGCCAGGTTCTTTTGCATGATGCCGAGCATCGCCGCCTCGCGCGTGAGGAAGGTCGGGAAGACGTGCTCGATGAGTTTGTGGGCCCGGCGTTCGAGCGCACTGAGTTCGGCATCGGGGAACTTATGCCGAAGCCGACGCACAAGGTCGGCATAGGTCGGCACGCGCTTGGTTACGACGTAGCCATCCGGCGCGAGATCAGACTTGGGGCACCGCGACAGCTCGACGTGGTAGGTGAATCGTTCGGTGAAGTCGCCGGGCTGGATGAGTTGGGTCTTGCGTGCCAGGAAGGCGTAGCCCTGTGGCGTGAAGCCGGGGATGCGCAGCCCGTACACGTTGGCGTGGATCTGGGTGACGGGTTCTTCGAGGATGAACCCGCGCTGGCCGTCGTAGGCCTGCGCCAGGTCCCCGACACGCTGCTCATTCGTTCCCACATAGAGGAACACGCCGCCCCAGCGCAGGCGGGCGAACGCTTCATCGGGCAGCTTGGGCTCGCCGGGCGTCGCGGTGAGGACATCCACGAACTTGCCCTGCGGCGCCTCGCCGGCCCGGGCCGAAAGACGCCCGGCCATCTCCTGCCGCAGCCAGCGCCGCTGCGCGACCGCGACCAATCGCTCCAGATGCTTGGCCGACCCTTCGTCCTTGACGGACAAATCCTTCAGCGCCGCTTGCGGTGGCGCAGGGTCCGTCTCTTGAGCTTGTTTGAACATCAACATACGCTGCAAACCTCGAAACCAGCCTCGCCTCTTAGCTATCGGCTTAGCCGACGGCCGGGTTTGGTCCGAATAAGCAAGTTTGCCCGGCGCAACAGAAGCCTGGGGCGGCGGGATCAGGTCATCAGGATCGCTGCCCGCAGCCTTGGGCGTCCGCCCGTGCGCATCGCGTTGGATGTGGTCGTAGATCGGGTGCTGTGAGGCCATAGGCGTGCGGCAATCGGGGCTGCGTGTCGTAGTCATCCTAGATCCCGCGAACATGTGATTGTAGATCGTCACGAGCGGCAACACACAGCCACTAAACTACTTCCATGCTCGAAACACACACCCCAAGCTGTTTTTCAAGCCAGTACGTCCTGCTGGACAACGGCAAACCCTGCGGCAAGTTCCAAGGGCGGACCTTCTCCAGCAATATCGATGTCTCGCTGCTGAAACGCTACCGCCTGACCTTCAAGCACCAGGGCATCTTCAGCTCGCACTACACCTTGCTCGATCGGGGGACCGGCTCAGTCCTCGCCGGGGCACAGTCTGCCGGGATGTTCACCAGCGCCTGGGACCTGTCGCTCGAGGTCGGCGACTGCAAGATGGTCTCGGCAGGATTTTTCAGCCAGGGGTTTTACGTCGAGCAGAGACGCAAGCGACTGGCCGAGGTCAATGTCTCCGGCGGATGCAGCGGGACGTGGTACGTTCGGCCCTACGTCGAGATGCCACTAACCGATCAAGTCATGATCGGGCTGGTATTCCACACGATCCTGCGACGACGCAGACAGCGGCGCAACTCTTCAACCTAGCAAAGCACCGGGCCGACAATAAAAATGAAACAGAGCTCCGTTAGCCGGCGGGCTTGTCCCGCCGCTGGATTGAAAGTGCTTACACCCTCGGCGGGGCAAGCCCGCTGGCTAACGCTGAAGGTGCGCGATCACAAAGGTCGCCGCCGACACGATCGCCACGTGCACCACCACCGTCAGCCAAAACACGGCTCGAAACTTCTTCTTGACCGATTTGTGTCGCAGCCAGCGCTGACCGATCAGCGCACCGGGCCAGCCGCCGAGCAGCGATAACACGTGCAGCCGACTTTCCGGGACGCGCCAGCCCCGATTGCGTGATTGACGCTTGTCCCACGCATAAAAGCCAAGCGTGACCAGGCTCATCAGCATCAGGTCACCGGCGAGGATAATCAACCAAATTTGCATGGGATCTCTTCGGGAGGGTGAGGCTCCTGCCGATCCGCGTAGCATAGAGAGCTTGCGGCTCGGCAGGAGCCCCGCCCTCCCAAACCTTTCAGCTCTCATCAGCCCTTACGCTTCCATTCGATCTCCGGCGCATCGCCCCAGAGCATCTCCAAGTCGTAGTGCCCGCGGGTGTTGGGCTCGAACAGGTGGACCATCACTTCGACAAAGTCGGCGACCATCCACGTCGCCGCCTCGTCCTTGTCGTCGCCAAAGCGATCAAAGCCCTGTTGCTCACCCAGGCCCGCGACCTGCTTGGTCAGCGAGCGCAGCTGGCGATCGCTGGTGCCCGAGGCGATCACCAGGTAATAGGTCAGCGGGCTGACGCCACGCACGTCCAGCACGCGGATATCCGCGCAGTCGTAGTCGTCCAGCAGCTTCGCCGCGGCGATCGCAAACTGCTCGGCCTCCTGCCGCTGGGGGATGGGGCGCTCAACAATGGGGTCGTCATCAAAAATAGGATCGGCGTCGGTCATAAGAGCAGGATAGCAGAGGCTTGAGGCCCGGGGCTTGAGGCTTGACGTTGCCTTGAGCACAAAACTCAAGACTCAAGCCTCAAGCCTAAGGTATCCTTCGTACCGATGTTTATCCCGATCCGCAGCGATAGGCCCTTGCGAACACCGCCGTACGTCAACTACGCGCTGATCGCGATCAATATCGTCATCTTCGGCTTCACCGCGCAGGCCTTTTCAACCAATGAACCCAACCGTGCCTGGCAATTCATGCTCTGGAGCCAGGACACCAAAATCTGGCAGTTCATCACCTACCAGTTCCTCCACGCCAGCCCGATGCACCTCATTGGCAACATGATCTTCCTCCTGGTCTTTGGCAACAACGTCGAGGACCGCCTGGGCAAGTTCGGCTACCTGTTCTTCTACCTGTCCATGGGCGTCCTCGCCGGGCTGGGCCATTGGC
Source organism: Phycisphaera sp. (assembly GCA_029287335.1). Lineage (GTDB taxonomy): Bacteria > Planctomycetota > Phycisphaerae > Phycisphaerales > Phycisphaeraceae > JAHQVV01. Next base: position 3,590 of record JARFRI010000177.1, read on the forward strand.
TCACGTCCGAGGCACCCGTCCTTGGCGCGTCAGGCTCCGTCGCGGGGGTCTCCGGCGCGTTCCTCGTGCTCTTCCCCCTCACACGCATCAAGTTCCTCTACTGGTTCTTCTTCATCGGATTCTTCGAGATCAGCGCCAAGTGGGTGATCGCCTTCTACGTCATCAAGGACATCTTCTTCATGGGTATGGGCGTGGGCAACACCTGTCTCTTATACACATCTGACGCTGCCGACGATCCAACTCTAGTGTAGTTGTCGGGGGTGGGCGGATCGTTGGTAAGGGGGGGGGGGGGGGGGG
>JARFRI010000188.1 GCA_029287335.1 Phycisphaera sp.
CCGTCGAAGACTCTGGCTCGACCACCGCCGCAGAACTCGGCCTCGCGGGTACGGCCGATGCGCCCGGCTCAAACATCGAGGGCAGCTTCGAGAGCGTCATCACCGACGAAGCGTCCGACACCCTCCAAGCCATCGCCAACAAGATCAACGACGCGAACATCGGCGTTGCCGCCTCGGTCATTAACGACGGCTCGCCCGGCGCGCCGTTCAGGCTCAGCTTAAACTCGGAGGATGCGGGGACCGACGGTGCGTTCGTCTTCGACGACGGCGGCATCGGCCTCAATACCATTACGCTCAGCAAGGCAGAGGACGCCGTCGTGTTCTACGGCGGCAACGACGCATCCAAGTCCATCGTCGTCGAGTCCAAGTCCAACACCCTGTCATCCATTATCCCCGGAGCCGACATCAGCCTGCTCTCGGTCAGCGACAGGCCCGTGACCGTCACCATCGCTTTGGACGACGAGTCCATCATTGAAAACGCCAACTCGCTGGCCAATACGCTCAACGGCGTCTTCGACACGCTGGATCGTTACGACAGCTACAACGCCGACACCGAAGAGCGCGGCCTACTGCTGGGCGACTCCACCGTCGCGCAGATCCGTAACCGGCTCTACAACGCGCTCATCCAGCCCAACAACGAGCTCACCGGTCAATTTACCTCGCTGTCACAGATCGGTATCCGCGTTGGAGCGGGCGCACGCGTCGAGTTTGATCAGGACAAGTTCACTGCCGCGCTGCAGACCGATCGTGATGCCGTGGAGGCGCTGCTGACCTTCGAGCAGTTCGAGGTGGACCCCGACACCGGCAACGACACCACCGTGGTCGCTGCCCAAGGTGTCGGCGTTGAGATCAGCAAGATCCTGGATCGCATCACTGACAGCATCGACGGCCTGGTCCAAACCAAGCTCAACACCTTCGACACCCAGGTTCAACTCAATGAGGCCCGTATCGAAGAACTCGATATCCGCCTCGAGGCCAAGCGGGCACGACTGCTCGCGCAGTTCCAGGCCATGGAGTCTGCGCTCGCACAACTCCAGGACCAAAGCTCGTCACTGAGCCAGATCCAGCGGATCTCCGCGCCGCAAAGCAGCAGCTGATCAATGATCAAGGCCGTCCTCACTCCGATTATTGGACGCATCACAAAGGGATTGAACTACCCAAGGCTCTAAGCCGATAACGCCTCAGTAGCATCTGTCCATCCGTAACCCGACTCACCCTTCGATGAAACCGACCACCGCCGCCAACCCGTACCTCCGCAACCAGGTCCTCTCTGCCAAGCCCGAAGAGCTTCGGCTGATGCTCTTTGACGGCGCGATCCGATTCCTTAACGTGGGTCGCAAGGGCCTGGAGAACAAGGACTACGACGTCTCCTACACCAACATCTCCAAGGCCCAGAAGATCGTCTTAGAGCTGTCCAACTCGCTGAACCGCGACGTCATGCCAGAGGTGACCGAGAAGCTCAGTGCCTTGTACACCTTCATCTACCGCCTGCTTGTCGACGCGAGTACGACCCGCGAGACGAAGCACATCGACGAGGCGATCCGCCTGCTCAGGTACGAGCGCGAGACCTGGGCGATGCTAATCGAGAAGGCCAACCAACAGCCCGTCAGCAGCGGGGCGGCGTAAGCCTTTACACAATCAATTGAAATACCCCGAAGCCCACGCCGTCACGGCGTGGGCTTCGGTCATTAAAGCCCCGCTGCGGCCCTTGCCCGCCGTGTCACATCTGCAACGCGCTCGCTCGCCGCTGCGGCACCGTCTTTGAGGACCTGTGCGACGTAGCCGGGGTCGTTGAGTAGTTCGATGCGCTTCTTGCGTGCCTCACCGAACTCATCGAGGATCAACTCGAACAAGGCCTGCTTGGCGTGGCCGTAGCCGAAGCCACCCTCGGAAGGTGGGTTGATGTACTTGTCGCGCAGGTCGATGGCACGCTCGTCATCTTTGCCGACCAGGGCGGTGAAGATCTGATACGTCGTGTCATTGTCAGGGTCCTTGGGCTGATCGACGGGCGTCGAGTCGGAGACGATCTTCATGATGCGTTTGCGCAGCGGCTTTTCTTCCATGAACGGATCGATGCCGTTGTTGTAGCTCTTGGACATTTTTTGACCATCGATCCCCGGGACGACCGCGCCGCTGTCGGTACGGATCATCGCATCGGGGATCCGGAAGACGGGGTCGTCTTCGTCGCAAAAGTTGTGGTTGAACTTCTGTGCCAGATCGCGGGTGATCTCGATATGTTGGCGTTGGTCTTCGCCGACGGGCACGAGGTCCGGGTCGACACTGAGGATATCCGCCGCTTGCAGGATCGGGTACGTATACAGCCCGACCGACGCGGGCAGACCCTTGGCGACCTTGTCCTTGAAACTCGTGGCTTTATCCATCATGTGCTTGGGACACACGCAAGACAGCATCCAAGCCAGTTCGGTGACCTGCGGGACGTCCTGCTGCAGATAGATGTTTGTTTTCTTGGGGTCCAGGCCAAACGCGAGGTAATCGATGACGACTTGGCGGATGTTGGTCCGCAACTGCTCGGCATCACGGGCCGAGGTCAGCGCGTGGTACGAGGCGACGAAGACGAACATCTCGTGATCGTCCTGCATGGCGATGAACTGCTTGATCGCGCCTGCATAGTTGCCCAGGTGCAGTTGGCCAGAGGGTTGTAAGCCGGAGAGGACGCGCTTCATAGGGTCGAGATTGTATCGTCTGCCGCACGGACAGCTTCGCAGAAAGCCTTGATCAAACCTATATCTTTGACACCACGCGCCGACTCGACGCCACTGGAGACGTCGACGGCGTAGGGGCGGACGGTGCGGATGGCCTCGCCGACGTTGTCGGGGGTCAATCCGCCAGCCAGGATGATGGGCTTGGCGAAGTGGTTTTTCACGTTGGCCAGGCCGGCCCAGTCGAAGGTGATGCCGCTGCCGCCGGTGAGCCCGCCGGTGGGTGGGGTATCGACAAGCAGGGCTTCGACACGCGGGTCGTGGTCCCAGGTGCTGGCGATGCGTGGGAAGTCTTCATCGAACGGCAGGGCCTTCCAGATTGGATAGCCAGCGAGTTCATCCATGTCGTCAATCGATTCGTGGCCGTGTAGTTGCGCGACGGTCAGGCCCACGGCGTCAAGGGTCGCTCGAACGGTGTCGGGCGGGTAATCGACGAACAGGCCGACCGAGACTGCATCGTCGGACAGTGCCTGCGTGATGGCCTTAGCCTGTTCTAGTGTCACATAGCGCGGCGACTTTTCGACGAAGACCAGGCCAATCGCATCCGCGCCCGCATCGATCGCGGCATGTGCGGTGTCGGCGTCTTGGATGCCACAGATTTTGATGCGGGTGTGGAGCATGGTTTCAGTGTAGGGGTGGGAGTGATCGGCCCGACAAGCGGGCCGGCTAACGGTGTAGATTTTCTGCGTTAGCCGGCGGGCTTGTCCCGCCGATGGTTTTAGATCGGGATGTCATCATCAAACGCATCGCCGAATGATGGGTCGGTTTCGGGTGGCCCGCCGATGCGTTCGAGGTTGGCGTATTGGAGGATCAACGTCTTTCGGCCATGGGTGTTGAAGCGGACCGAGGCACGTGTGATCGAGCCCATGGCCTGGACGTCCAGCACTTCGCCGATGCCGAACTGCGGGTGGCGGACGCGGGTGCCTTTGGGAAAGAGTGACGCCTGCTTGGCGGCGGTAGATCGCAGCTCTCGGCCAGCGAAGGGATCGCCGTCCTCAAAGCCATCGCTGGCAGGCTCGATGAACTGCACGGTGTCTTTGGGCAGTTCGTCGAAGAATCGGCTGCGCATCGTGGACTGGGTCTGACCAAAGATCGTGCGAGACTTGGCGTGGGTCAAGTAAAGGT
>JARFRI010000231.1 GCA_029287335.1 Phycisphaera sp.
CCACCCCGACCAGGGCCTGTTTGTCCGGCGCTCCCCCGGCGTGTTCGTCACGCTGCCCCCCGCTCCGACATCGGTGGTGACTTAAATAGTCGATTGCAACAAACATGCCGCGCCGCGATTGGGCGCGTTTTGCCCCGTGCCCATCAGACGCCACATGTCGCGGCGCTTCATCGATACAAATCATCCACCCGCCAACTGAACTAACACATCCAACCCACGTTCCAACATCGCGTCATCGCACGCATAACTCAGGCGGAAGTGCGTGTCGCGTTGGCTGAAGACGTTGCCGGGGATGATGAGCAGGCTTTTCTCGATCGCCTTCTCGACGAACTGTGTCGCGGATAGGCCGAGGCTTGGCGGGACTTCGGGGAAGGCATAGAACGCCCCGCCGGGGGTGGTGAGTTTGTAGTGCGGGCTGAGACGCTCGACGACGCGGTCGCGTTTACGCTCGTATGCACTGACGTGCTGGGACATATCCACGCCCAGCGCCATCGCGCCAGCCGCTTGCACCATTGATGGGGCGCAGACGAAGGAGTACTGCTGGAGCTTGGTCATCTGCTCGATGATGGCTGCGGGGCCAGCGGCATAGCCGAGGCGCCAGCCGGTCATCCCGTACGTCTTGGAGTAGCCGCGCAGCAGCAGCGCGTTGGGCGACTCGTGCAGCGGCGAAGGACACCATGTCTCGCCATCGACCTGGGCCTTTTCATAGCAAAACTCGTCATAGATCTCATCGCTGATCAGCAGCACGCCCCGCTGCTCGCAGAGTTCGACCACATCTTTGCACACCTGTTGCGACGCGACGACGCCGGTCGGGTTGCTCGGCGTGTTAAACAACACGAGCTTGGTACGCTCGTTCAGCACCGGCTCAAGCCGTTCAGCCGTCACCGCAAAATCCGGATACGTATCGACATAGACCGCCGTCGCGCCAGCGAGCGTGACCAAGTGCTTATACATCACGAAGTACGGGTCGGGGATGACGACCTCGTCGCCCGGCCCAACCGTCGCAAGCAGCGACAAGACCAATGCCCCGGAGACACCCGACGTGACGAGCAGACCCGTTCCAGCGTCGAGTTTGCTAGGGCCACCCCTGCCCAGTGTCGTGGGGAACTCTTGCGCCAGCCTTGCGGTGATCGCCGCGCGGAGCTGCGGCGTGCCCTGCGTCTGGGTGTAGCGGTTGTTGCCCTGATGAATCGCATCGCACGCAGCGTCCTTGATCGCATCGGGCACATCGAAGTCCGGCTGACCGATCGAAAGATTGATCGGGTCCTCGAGCTTAGCGGCCAGTTCAAAGACGCGGCGGATGCCCGAGGCGTCGATGCCGCGTGCGCGATCAGAGATAAATCGGCTTGTATCCATGCGCGAGATCATACCCCATTAGAAAACGCCGCCCGATGAAGGACGGCGCTCGTTTGCGTTACACGAATGACAATCCGACTACTCGGTCGCCTCTTCGTCGGCCTTCTTCTTCTTGGTCTTGCCACCGGCGACAACCTTACGGTTGCCGACCTTGCGTAGACCAAGGGCCGTGGAATCTTCCTTGTCAAACTCGCCGAGTTCTTTGAGCTTGGCAATGCGTTCGGCACGGGTCAGGACGTTGCGGTGGCCGGCTAGGCCGCCGCCGATTTTCAAGCTGGGATCGAGGCTCATCGTTCAATTCCTTTGGTCAGTCTTTGTCGCTCGCGGGCTTTGGCTTAGGCCCGTCGTATCGGTTAAAAATCATCGTGGACAGGTCGCTGCCCCGTCCACTGTTGCTCTGCTTCCACTGCCGGCCAAGGGACCGCAGCATCTGCTCATAACGCACCTGGGATTCCGATCCCATCTCGTCCGAGCGGTAACCTCGCTTCACGGCGAACGCTACCCAGAGCCCCTTATTATGAACCGGTACCAGTTGGATTGCAACTCCGCGAGCCCCAAAGAAACGGGCCAGCTTCTCGCAGTCCGCCTTGGTCGAGGTGATCAGCTGCATGTAGTTCAGCCCGGGCTCCCGCCGCTCGACCGTCAACGCATCCTCCGGGACATCCACCTCAGGCCCTTTGTAATCGTCCTCAGGCGAGATAAAGAAGCCGTCCGGCCCCACCCGCTGGCCTAAACCCGCCTCGACCACCTCCGGCTTGGCAGACGCCGCCCCACGCATCGACCCCACCCAATACGCCACCACGAGCACCAATAGCAGCCCCAGAACCGACAAAACCGCCAACCCACGCGGCACACGCAGCACCAGAGGCGACGCCGAGCCGACCCACCACGGTGCTCGGCCCGGCGGCCTCGGAATGCTCTCTCGCTCGTTCACCGCAGGCGTCTCAGAATCAACCTCGCCCACAGGCGTGCTGCCACCTGCTGGGCCGCCTCGGCTTCGCATGATCTCGTAAGGCGGTGTTTGGTCGCGTTTAGCCATAAGTCCTCAGCCTGATATCGGCCTGACCCCCGATCCACATCATAGCCGCAGTCCCACCCGTTCAACCCGAAACCGCCCACCCGTAGCACCCATTCTTTCACCCCGCCTGAGGACTGTCTCTTATACACATCTGACGCTGCCGACGATCCAACTCTAGTGTGGTTGTGGGGGGGGG
>JARFRI010000241.1 GCA_029287335.1 Phycisphaera sp.
GGCTCGGATCGAGCCGATCGTCACGGTCGTGTCCGCATCCCCATGGAAGATTAAAGACGGCGGCTGATCCTTATGTACATGATGCAGCGGCGAGATGATCAGCGGGTCATCGCCAGGGACTTTCTTCGCGCCGTAGCCGTCCTTAGGCGAGGTATCGATCACGGGGTTGTACAGAATCATGAGGTTGGGCACGCTGCTGACAGACTTGTCTTCTGCCTCGGCCTCAAAGCCTTGGAGCACACCCGTACACGCCGCGACATGGCCGCCCGCCGACCCGCCGCCTGCGACAATACGATCCGGATCGATACCCAATTCCTTCGCGTTCGTACGAAGGTAGCGCACCGCGCTCTTGCCGTCCTCGACGCAGGCCAGCGGCGTGGTGCCGTGCTTGCCTTTAATCCGGTACTCGGCCGAGATCGCGATCATGCCCAGCTTCGCCATATCTTGGCAATGTGGATAGAACTGTTGAGGCGAACCGCCGACCCAACCACCGCCGAAGAAGAAAACGATCGCGGGACGCTCGTCGTCGGCCGACCACCCTTTGGGCTTAAAGATGTGCAGGCGTAGCTCGACCGGCTCACCTTTTGCATCCTCGGTCTTCTTGTAGTTGACGAACTTAGGCTCGACCTCCTGGGCCAAAGATGTCGCCGGAAGCACGACGAGCAACACGACTAGCCCAATCAGGGCCTTAACGATCAATGGGTGATCTAGAGTGATTCGATGCTGCATCGTGGCTCCTTGATGTATTTCGTGATCCTATCCTGCGTCAGCATAACGGCTGATACCGCGATCGGTCGATACTACGATTACTAGACGCTCAGCGGTATGATGCTGTTGCACGCCGAAATCGGAGCACGCTATGGCAAGAACCCAACAATCCACGACAACCGCTTTATTGCCCGCATTCACGGCGATGTTGATCGCCTGGGCACCTGCGCCGTCTGCCCAGCCTCAATCGCCGGGCAATGACAACGACCGCGGCGAGCAGCGCGATGACGACCGCCGATCCCGCTGGGCAATCCCCGACGACGCGACCAGCGAGAACAACCGCATGCTCAAAGGGATCCTGCAGCGCTTCCCCGAAAGCGATACCGACAAGGACGGCCAACTCAGCGCCGCCGAGGCACGGGCGATGATCGAGAAGCAGCGCGAGCAATGGCGACAGCGAGGCGACTGGCGACGCGAGCGGCTCGAGCCGACCTTCAACGACGTCAAGTACGGCCCCGAAGACAAGCAGCACTTCGACCTCTACCGTGCCGAGTCAGACGAGCCCACAGCGCTGGTCGTCTTCTTCCACGGCGGGCAATTCATCACCGGCGACGAACGCAGCACACGCCCCTTCGATATCCGTGCCCTGCTCAGCGCGGGCATCTCAGTCGCATCGATCGACTACCGTGAAACGAACCAAGCGCCTTTCCCCGGCCCGTTTGAGGATGCAGAGAAAGCGATCCAGTTCATCCGTTTCTATGCCGAGCAGCTCCATATCGATCCGACTCAGATCGCGGGCCTGGGCGACGAGGCCGGTGGCAATCTCGCGCTGTACCTCGCACTGCAGGACGACCTGTTCGACCAGAAGACGCGTAACCGCCTTCAATCCGGAACGATACAAGACCCGCGTGAAGCACTACCCGATGGCCCAATCCAGTTGCCCGAAAAAGAGCGCGACGATACGGACAAGACAGAGCAACCCGATGAAGTCGATGAGCCCAAGGACGATCCGGACCAGGAGTTAGAGCAAGAGCAAAGAGAAGCTGAAGAGACGGTCGAATCGATTGACGACATCGTGCTTGAGGAATTGATTCCTTGGGACGCCGACGCGATCAAGGCCGCATCGACCAAGCTCAAGGCCGCTGTCGCGCTACACCCCATCGCGACGTTTGATCCGCGCGAGTGGAAGAAGCACAAGCTGCCGATGAACGATCACGAACGGCTGATGACCAAATATCTCAACGCACGATACCTGGAACCGCTTAATGATCCCGAGGTGATCAAGCTTGTCGAGCGCATCTCGCCTTTGGCTTTGATTTCAGCCGATGATCCGCCGCTGCTCTTGATCAGCCTGTACGAAGACATGCCGCTGCCGGACAACACCGTATGGACGATCATGCGGCACCACCCCAAGCAGTCACAGCTCATCGCCAGCGCGATGCGGGCCAAGGGCAATGAGGCCACCGTCCGCTTCAAGGGCATGAAAAACGACCCCAACATCAAATCGACCGATTTCCTCATCGAGAAGCTGAAGTAATCTGCTCTACGATCGCATCGATTGACTCGGGCATGCCTTGATGCGTGCCTAGGTAAGTTGGCCAATCGCGGACAGCGTTGCCGTTGACTTCTTCACCGGGCCACTTGCGCGTGGCATCAACGCCGAGCTTTTGACCCGCGCCAAGCCTTGGGGCCGCGTGATCGAGGATGTCTAGCGGGCCGTTGACAATCTCCAGGTCCCGGCCCGGATCGACGTTGGCGCAAAGGTGGAACAACACTTCTTCGTGGTTGTGGACGTCCACATCGTCATCGACGACCACAATAAACTTCGTCCACGCCATCTGACCGGCCCCCCAGATCGCGTGCATGATCCGCCGGGCCTGAAGCGGGTATTCCTTCTTGATCTTGATGAACGCGCAGTTGTGAAACGCGCCAAACATCGGCAGGTCGTAATCCAAAATGTCTGGAACAAGTGTCTTGAGCAGCGGCAGGAAGATCCGCTCGGTCGCCTTGCCCAGGTAGTAGTCCTCCTGCGGCGGCGGGCCGACAACAGTGGTGGGGTAAACCGGCTTCTCGCGCATCGTGACCGCGGTGGCGGTGAAGATCGGGTATCGATCAGGCAGTGAGTAAAAACCGGTGTGGTCGCCGAAGGGCCCTTCGAAAACTTCGTTGTCGGGGTCCAAAGGCTTAGCCTCTTTTTCGCGCGGGTCGTAGCCGATGCCGTCGGCCTGCGTGGAAACAAATCCCTCGATGACGATCTCCGCGTTGGCGGGGACGTGCATGTCGATCGTCTTACACTTGACGAGTTTGATCGAGCCCTTGTTGAGAAAGCCTGCAAAGAGCAGCTCGCTGATGCCGGGCGGCAGTGGCGCGGTCGCGCTGTAGGGCAGCACGCTCTCCCCGCCGAGCACGATCGCGCAGGGCATACCGGTACTGTGGTTGCCCTTGGCTTGATTGTGCTTCTTCCACGCCCGCCAATGCCTAGCACCGTCGTGATGGATGTGCCAGTGCATCGCGGTGTGCGTCGCGTCGATGAGTTGGGCGCGGTACATGCCGACGTTGCGTGACGGACGCGGCTCGCCCTCAGGCTTACCCGCGTCGTCGGGGTGGATCGTATACATACCCGCT
>JARFRI010000324.1 GCA_029287335.1 Phycisphaera sp.
GGCTCGGAGATGTGTATAAGAGACAGGACTTCTTCATCGCGTCGATCCCCTCGGCCGAGACGAACGGGTCGTCGGCACCGTGACAGATCAGGACCTTGGCCTTGATGTTCTTGGCGTCTTGAGGGGTTGGGGCATCGAGCCCGCCATGGAAGCTGACGACGCCGGCGACATCCGCGCCGCTTCGCGCCAGTTCAAGCACGCCCGTGCCGCCGAAGCAGTAGCCGATGGCCGCGATCCGTTTCGGATCAACCTGTGCGACTTTTTTCAACTGATCCAAGCCGAGGTTCAGCCGTTTGCGAAACAGCTTTCGGTCGTTCTTAAACGTGCCGGACGCTTGGCCCGCTTGCTGCATGTTGGTCGGACTGAAGTCCGTGCCATAGATATCCAATGCGAACGCGACATAGCCCAGCTCGGCCAGTTGCTTGGCCCGTCGCTTCTCGTAGTCGGTCAGCCCCATCCATTGGTGGACGATCAGCACGGCCGGCGATGCGTTGCTGTCGTGATGCTTCTCGCTGTCCCATGCCAAGTACCCGGTCAACGTCGTCTCACCATCTTGATAGACGACTTCTTTGGTTTCAATCTCGGCCAGTGCAGACGGAACGAACAGCAGGGCGAGTAATAGGGCAGTGATTTTTTTCATCTTGAGATTCCTTTTGAGCTATTGTAATCGCTTGCAACTTTCCTCAAAGCATAGGCGGCAATAGTAGTGCCATGGTTGATGATTTTTCCTGCGGCGTGATCCCGTACCGAATCAAAGACGGCGGGCGTGATTTCCTTTTGATCCAGCACAAGGCCGGGCATTGGTCCTTCCCCAAAGGCCACCCCGACGATGGCGAGACCTACCTCGAAACCGCCCGGCGGGAGTTCGAGGAGGAGACCGGCATCCGCGCGGTCGATATCGACGAGGACACGATCTTCGAAGAAACCTATCTCTTCACCAAGCGCAGCGGCAAGGTCGTGAACAAACGCGTCGTCTACTTTCTGGGACAAGTCGCGGACAACCAAAAGGTCACGATGCAGGTGGCCGAGGTGTCGGACTACGCGTGGGGCAGCGCGAAAAAGACCCGCCAACAGTTGAGCTTCGACGAGGGTCGAGCCTTGCTGGATGAGGTGTTGGCTTATCTGGGTGACTGAGCGGGTCTGTTAAGACTTTTTGACGCCAAGAAGCCAAGGGGGCCAGGACAGAGGTAGCCCATGCCTTGTTGTCTTGCTTGGCACGCTTGGCTTCTTGGCGTTAAAAAACAACCCTGTAAGACTTGTAACGATTCTGCCGCGTAATTCAAGTGGCAACACGCTCGATGGTGCGCTTTTGGTTTGCTTTTCGGGCCGTTGTATTCGTTGTTAATCGTGCTGATCGTCGCAGACGGAACAGTGAAATGTTCAGTTGCCACTTGATGCTCAAGGCCCGTTAAGTCCCTGAGTATCGGGCACGATAACTGAACAGTGCAGTAAGCGCGAGTTCGGCCGCCCCCGCGACAGATTCAAGGGAGCAGGCCCCTGGATGCGAGCGAAGTTGCTTGCGGGGGTAGCCGAAAGCGCGCTGGCGTGTTGTTACGGGACTCGTTGTCCCGGCACGCCGAAAGTTTAGTTCACTCATATGAGGAGAGTTTTATCATGCATGCACGCAAAATGGTTCGCAAGGGCTTCACGCTAGTTGAAATCCTGATCGTCGTCGTCATTCTCGGCATCCTTGCCGCGATTGTCATCCCCCAGTTCACTAACGCTTCGACGGCCGCCAAGGCCTCGTCCGTGCTGAGCCAGCTCCAGACCCTGCGTAGTCAGGTCGAGCTGTACAAAAACCAGCACAACAACGAGTACCCCACCTCCGACGGCACGCTGACCGGTACGTGGACCTGGACCAAGATGACCAACAAGACAGACATTGATGGCGTCGAAGGCACCACCGCTGGTGAGCACATCTATGGCCCCTACATGCAACAGGCGCCAAAGAACCCGTTCGTGACCAGCACCGGTAATGCAAACACCGCTCTTGGTACGGCAGTCGACGGCTCAGTCGGCTGGGTGATCAACACCACCACCGGTGTCATCCGCGCCGCCGTTCCTACCGCGATCTCCAACGAGCAAAACATGGACGACGTCAACGACGTTGTTGAGTTCGGCTCGTAAACCGATCGCTCGGTATTGAATCAAAACCAACGCAGCCGAGGCCCACACGCCTCGGCTGCGCTTCGTTATACGGACGGTGCTTCTCGAAAAACAGGTGAACCGTTAGCCGGCGGGCTTGTCCCGCCGATCGACACGCCTCATCTAACCAGCGGCGGGACAAGCCCGCCGGCTAACAAAGCGATGCAAACAACCTACCGGACCTAAACCCCGCACCCCACACAGTCGATACCACCGATGAACCTAACCCCGGAATGACCCGGAACTGCCCCGGCATCAACGCCGAACCTGGACAACACCATGACCAACACGAAGTACCTCAACGCCGTTCTGACCGTCATCGCACTACTTCTCGCGCTGAACCTGTGGGTCGGCGTACACCCCTCGCCCAGCGAGAGCATGAACCCCGAAGGCCAAGCAATCGCCCAAGGCAGCGTCAACGCAGGCCAACAACGCGCCGAAATGATCAAAGAACTACAAGGCCTCAAGAGCACCGTCGAATCCATGAGCAAGAAGCTCACCGACGGCTCGATCAAGGTCAAGGTCGAAGGCGACCCGAGCAAAGACTAAGTCATCTGTCGCACTAGACAGCCGCGATGCTACGAAAAGAAACGACATATGCCTATAGGCACCACAACCCGACGCCGCAACAAAGCGGGCTACACCCTGATCGAGGTGCTCGTCACCGTCACGATCATGGGTTTGGCCGCGGCGATCATCGTGCCCAACATGCTGCAGGCAGGGACGCTGGGCGTTCAGGCCGGGGCGCGGATCATCATCGCCGACCTGCTCTTTGCGCAGAACGAAGCGATGGCCCAGCAGAGCACCCGTCGCGTTGTGTTTGATACCGACAACAACAGCTACCGCGTCGAAAAATACGACAGCGGCGCCACCGCCTGGGTCCTGGAGTACAACCCCTCCAAGGGCATGGGCAACAACCAACAAAACTACGAAGTCGACTTCGAAGAGGACGGCCGATTCAAGGGCATTGAGATCGTCAGTGCCCAGTTCAATGGCGGCTCGACCATCGAGTTCGACGATCTGGGCAACCCGTCGTCGGGCGGGACCATCGAGCTTCGCTTTGATGATCATCGTTTTGAGATCAAGGTCGCGCCGTTTACCGGGCGAGTGACCGTCGAGCGGATCACCAGCTAAGGACCAGTTTGGGGGGGCCAGGGAGCCCATAGCCGGCATCATGCCGAAGGGACAAGACGTGTTAGGATTCGGAGGCAAAATCAAGGGCGCAAGCAACCCCATCGGGGTCGCGGTATCGGCGAAGGACGTGTGCCTGGCTCAGGCCGTGTCCAACGGCTATGTGTTTGAGCGTGAGCCGCTAGCCAACGACGTGTCGATCAGCGACCCGAACTTTCACGCCGAGACGAAGCGTGCGATCAACGCCGCTCTGCGTCGTAGCAAGTTCGCGGGCAAGCCGGCCGTCAGCGCGTTACCCGCAGAGCTGCTGCGTTATAAGACGCTGCGTCTTCCCCCGATGCCCGAAGAGGATATGGCTCAGGCCGTGGCTTGGGAGGCGGCCGAGCGTTTCCAACTGACCGAGAACCAATCGCTGCAGCACTACCGTGCCGGCCAAGTCAACCAGGGCAACGAAAAGCGCGAGGAGATCATCCTCCTGGCGGCAGAGAACAACGCGGTGTACGACCACGCGGTCGCGGTCAAGCAGGCGGGCCTGCAGCCGATCGCGATCGATGCAACCGCTGCGGCATTGGCTCGATTACTGGGCAGCGACGATCAAGCCACGCTGACCATCCACCTTGGCCAAACCACAGCCGAGATCGTCGGCCATCGCGGCGAGCAGGTCATCTTTGATAAGCCCGTCGATGTCACTCGTATCAACGGCGTGATCGACGTGTCAGCCCTGGCCCGAGAGATCAGCCTTTGCACGCGGTACCTGTCGGTGACCTTCGGCGTACACAAGCCCAACGCAACCTGGCTGGCCGGGCAAGGCGCGACACAGGCGCTAGCCGAGCAACTCAGTGACGGCCTACACACCACCGTGCAAACCGCCGACCAGTCGCCCGCACTGACCCAACTCAGCTTGCCAAGCGACGACCCGACGCTGTACTGCGTCGCACTGGGCCTGGCGTCACCACACCGCAACGGCTCGGCCAAGCGAGGTGCGGCATGAGCCAGATCAACTTCCTCCCCGAATCGTTTCAGCGGGCACACCGCCGACAACAGCGCCGGCCCCTGGAGTTCGTCGTCATCGCGGGCACGCTCGTCGCGCTGGCGGGACTATGGCTTTCCACCAGCGGGCCAGACACCGCGCTGGCCGACAAAGCCGAGCAGCTCGATCAGAACCTCGACGAAATCGCACAGCTCCGCGGCGAGCAAGACCGGCTCTACCAAGAGCGTTCCGGCCTGCAACGCAAGCTCATGACCGCGCGGGAAACCTACCAGCCCATCAGCGCGACTCAGGTCATCAGCCGGCTCAGCGCATTGACGCCCGAGCCGATCCGTCTACTCAATATTGAGGTCGCTGCCCAACGCCCCGCGCCGCAGCCCAAGCCCGAAGCAACCGGCAACAAAAAAATCGTCGGCAGCGCAAAGGCCGACAAGCCGATCGACCCGAACCTGATGAAGATCACGATCACCGGCCACGCGCCCAGCGACGATCAGCTCGTCACGCTGATCCGGCGGATGGACGCCGACCCGGTGTTTACTTCCGTCGCGCTGCGTAGCTCCAAGCAGGACAAGACCAAGACCCACTTCGTTCGGGCGTTCCACCTGGACGTGGTGATCGATCTGGATCGACGCTTTGTGCATGAGAACGGGGGTGACCAAGATGCGGATTGAAAGTGACATGATCAAGACCGGCGCGGTCGTCGTGATCCTTGTGGCGACCTACGCGGGTGTCGTGTTCTGGCCAAGCCAGAGGCAGAATCAGGCCCTGGCCGACGAGATCCTCAACAAGCAGACCGAGCTGGAGCAGGCCCCTCGGCCCGACCTTGAGCCGGTGCGTAAAGAGATCGCTTCGCTGCG
Source organism: Phycisphaera sp. (assembly GCA_029287335.1). Classification (GTDB taxonomy): domain Bacteria; phylum Planctomycetota; class Phycisphaerae; order Phycisphaerales; family Phycisphaeraceae; genus JAHQVV01. The sequence goes on from JARFRI010000324.1 coordinate 5,122, forward strand.
TGCGGAGCTGCGCGAGCGTGCGGTTGTGCTGCCTAAAGGCGACCTGGACGACCGCGTGCTGCACCATGTGTCTGACACGTTGATCCAGCGCGGCGTGACGCTGTACGAGACGTCCTACCGCCAAACCAAAGAGTTCAGCCGGTTCTCGATGACGCCGATCGACGTGCAGTTCAAGACCGACTTCGCCAACGCTTTTGAGATTATCAAACAGATCGAAAACGCCGGTCCACCGGTCCGTATTGAGCGGCTTGACATCGTCGGCACCGAAGGCAGCACCGCCGGGCAAGTCGAAGTCACGATCGAGCTAAGCAGCTTCTTCGAGCGTGAAGGGGGCCAGCGATGAAAAAGAAACTGAACCGGATGTGGCGTCAGGCCACTGCGGATAAGAAGAAGTTCGGCATCCTCGTCACGATGATGGCAGTTGGGCTATTGCTCTGGGGTCGATTGATCCTGCTTGAGGATGTGCCTAAGATCGCGACCGCCGACGACCCCAACGCGCCTGCCCAATCAGACCAAACCCCCGGCGGGCCGGTCGAACAGACCTCGGAAGCCACGCCCATCTTGCCGACACTGCCGAGTGTCGAAGTGGCTTTGAGTGAAGATTTGACGCTGGATCTCTTCGCTTTTCGTCATAACCGTTACAAACCCTTGCCTGCTGAAGATTCGTTAGGCGAAGGGGTGCAGTCCACCGGTAACGCTGACGATGATCGGAAGCGTGAGTTGGTGGAATTGGCCCGTAGCCTCCGCCTGCAAAGTGTGATCCAGGGCAATTCGCCCGCGATCGTGATCAACGGCGAGGTATTGAGGGTTGGCGACTCGATCGAAGGTTTCGAGCTCGTCTCGTTCAACGAACGTTCGGCCAGATTGACCCGCGAAGGCCTGACATTCCTATTGAAAATGTGGTCAAAGTAAACGTAACAGCCTAAGTGCGAGGTCAAAGTCGCCGGATGAACCCGGCAAGGAGTTTTGAAACATGCGAAAGATGTACACCACCAAACGTCTACTAGGAACCGTCGCTTGCGCGGCACTTCTAGCCCTCCCCGCCCTGGCGCAAGACGCTCCCGCCGTTGAAGTTGCCGAAGAAGTCGAACTCTTCGAGGGCGACGCCGACGCCAAGGGACAGACCGTCGAACTCACCGAAACCGGCGAGATCGACCTGCACGTCAAGGAACTGGAGATCACCAAGGTCCTCCAGCTCCTGTCTATTCAAGGCCAAAAGAACATCATCGCCTCGCGCGGCGTCGAGAACGCAAAAGTCTCCGCCGACCTCTACAAGGTCTCTTTTGAAGAGGCCTTGCAGTCCATCCTCGAGCCCAACGGCTTCGGCTACGTCGAGGAAGGCAACTTCATCTACGTCATGACCAAGGACGAGCTGCAAAAGCGTCTCGACGCCAACCGTAAGCTCGTCACCAAGATCCTGCGTCTGGACTACCTGCGTGCCGACGAGGCCGCGGGATTTGTCACGCCGATGCTCTCGGAAAACGGCGCGATCACTGCGAGTGGTAACGTCGAAGACGGCATCGACCCGAGCCTGGACAACGCCGGTGCCGACAACTACGCCGGCCCGCCAACGCTGGTCATCCGCGACTATGAAGACTCGGTCGCGGATATCACCTCGGTCCTTGAAGACCTGGACATCCAGCCCAAGCAAGTCATCATCGAAGCAACCGTGCTCCGTGCGACGCTGACCGAGAACAACCAGTTCGGCGTGGACTTCTCGCTGTTCACCGACCTGACGGGTGCAAGCCCGCTGGACATCGTCGATGACCTGATCTCTGGTGGTGCGCCGACCAATCAACGCTCGGGCCGACTTGAGTCCGGCGGCAACTACTCCAGCGACAGCGCGGTGAAGCTCGGCTTCGTCGCCGGCGACGCGGCCATCTTCGTCAGTGCCCTGGACAGCGTCACCGACACGACCCTGATCGCCACGCCCAAGGTCACCGTGCTGGACCGCAACCGCACCAGCATCCTGGTGGGTGACAAGATCGCTTACCTGTCGACAAC
>JARFRI010000334.1 GCA_029287335.1 Phycisphaera sp.
CCCGCAGCGACCGTTACTTCGATTTCAGAGTTACTCACTGGCTCGGCGTGCTCGTCGCGCTCAGCACGACCTGTTCGGCGAGAGACTGAACGCACGCCTTCGATTTCCACAAGCTGCTTCTCGACTTCCGTCGCAAGCCGGTCGCTCTCGACGATCGAAGTGCCGGGTGGTGCGAGTAAGAAAACAGTGAATGTCCCTTCATTAAATGAAGGCAGGAACGACGTGCCATATGTGCCCGCAAGCATCAATGCACCGATCGTTGCAAGGCCCGCGACACCAATGACCCAGGCGCGGAAGCGGATCGCCCCACGCAGCATCGGCTCGTATACGCGTTTGAGCTGACGAACCAGTAAGCCGTCCTGTTCTTCATGCTTACCGCCGAGCCGGCCTTTCAACATGAACTTGCACAGCGCTGGCACGACGGTCAGCGCGACGAGTAGCGACGCGCCGATTGACACCATATAGGTCAGCGCAAGCGGCTGGAAGAACCGGCCTTCAAGACCCTCCAATACGAGCAATGGAACGAAGACCATCACGATGATGAGCGTTGCGAACACCATCGCCGGGCGAATCTCATTACTGCCGTCGAAAATGACCTCGACGTAATCCCGTCTCTGGTCCTCGGGTCGTGCACGGTTCTGTTTGAGCCGTCGGAACACGTTCTCGACATCGATGATCGCATCATCAACGAGCACGCCGATCGCGACAGTCAGGCCACCCAGCGTCATCACGTTCAGGCCCAGGTTCAGGCCGTCCATGATCAGCAGGCCCACGGCCAGGGAGATCGGGATCGCCGTCAGTGTGATCAGCGTCGTCCGCACGTTCATCAGGAACAGCACCAGGATGATGACAACGATCACAACCGCTTCCAACAGCACCTTTGTGACGTTGTTGATCGACCGATCGATGAAGTGTGACTGGCGCATCACGTCGCGGTTTAGCTCGACACCTGCAGGTAACGCGGGCTCGACTTGGTCGTACAAATCATCGAGCGCCTTGGTGAGCGCGAGCGTGTTAGTGCCCGGCGACTTCTGGATTGACAGGATGACCGCGGGCTCAGCACCCTCGGACGCCGTACCACGTGTAAGGGCGGGCCCGAGTTGGACATCGGCGACCTGTCCAATCGTGACGGGAACGCCCTCGTGGTACTTAATAATCGTGTTCGCAATATCTTCAGGTCGAGTGACACGGCTCTGCTGACGAATCGGGATCTCAAACTGGTCCACATCGACTAGGTACCCACCGCTCGCGGTGCTGTGCGAACCGCCGGCCGCTTCAACCACATCCGAAATTGTCAGATCGTAGAGACGAAGACGCTCTTGATCGACATTGACCTGGTACTCCGGAAGCTCCCCGCCAATGGGTACCACTTGGGCGACGCCCGGGATCGCAAGGATCTTGTTCCGCAGATCGAACTCGGCGTAAGCACGCAGGTCCATCGGGCTCACTTCGCCATTGGGAGACGAGAGTGAGATAAGCATAATCTCACCGGCGATCGAGGTGATCGGTGTAATAAAGGGATCGACATCCTCGGGCAGGTTCTCACGCGCGGAAACCAGCCGTTCAGAGACGAGTTGGCGCGCGTCGAATTGGTCCGCGCCCCATTCCAGGTCGACCCAAACGATCGACAATCCGATCGCGCTGGTACTGCGCACGCGGCGGACGCCGGTCATGCCGTTAACCGCAGTCTCGATCGGGAAGGTAACGTACTGCTCAACCTCGTCGGCGGACAACCCGCCCGACTCGGCCATGATCGTAACGGTCGGCGCGTTGAGTTCAGGGAACACATCGACCGACATCTGTGGCAAGCGGTAGCCGGCATAAGCAACGATTAACGCTGCTGCGATTAGCACGAGCCCCGAATATTGCAAAGAAAAGCGTATGACTGCTTTCAACATGGCTTAGTCCTCCCCTTCGTGGAAGGTGCCGTCAGCGTGGAAGTGTCCACCCTTCTGGATCGATCCACTGGTAGACAGCATGAGCTGGAACGCGCCATCGAGGACGATCTCGTTGCCATCACCGACGCCGCTGAGTATTTCAACCCATCGTCCGTCGTCCTTGCCCAGGTCCGCTTCCATGCGAAGCACTTGGTCAGGATTGCCGGGTGTACGGCGGAAGATGTACGGCGTCAGTCCATCACGCTGCACTGCGGCAAGCGGGATTGCTAACTCGGGTTCGACCGATGCGTCCGTCACGATTTCAAGCTGAGCCGAGACACCGGGGCGTGCCCAAGCCAACAGCTTGTCAGGAACCACAAACAGCTCGATCGTTCGATCGTTCGGGTCGCCCTCTAAACCAACCATGAGTTTGCCGGTCATTGAATCACTGATCGGTATCGCTCGGCCTGTAGCCGTTGGCGTCGGCGGGACAATACGTGTCGAGAGGCCGTCACCCAGCGCTCCCATATCGCTTTGAAGTCCCGACGCGCGGAATCGAAGTTTGTCAGGCTGCACTACCGTCAGAACGGGCGATTTTTCGTCGGCCCATGCACCATTGGTCAGGCCCATCTCAGAGACAACGCCCGCCAGATCCGAACGCACCAGAATCTTGTTGATCGTTGCCCAACGCGGCTCTGTTACGCCATCCTGATCAACCGACTCTGTCAGATCATCGCGATTGATTGAAGTAATCGCTGCTGCTGAATCGAGCAAATAATGCAAGCGGAACTTGGCCGCACGGACGCCTGCCCGCGTCTGCTCTTGGTCGGCAAGAAGCTGAGCTTTTTTCTCGCCGACCTCAGCAAGGTCTGCCCGGGTACCCGAAAGCGATGCGCGGGCCTGCGTTAGCTCGTCCACTCGGCCGCCGCCCGCCTCACTCAGGCGTTCGAGACCCTCTACCCTTGCGGTCCAAACCTTGATCGTGTCATGCAGGCTTTTCTCGTGCACTTCATGCGCCTCTAGAAGCGGCTCATACGTTCTGAGTTGGGCCTGCAACTGATCGATCTGCGATGTGGCTTCAGCAAGCTGTTGCTGTAGTTCACGCCAGCCCGGCGAATCGATGCTGTAGAGCAAATCACCACTCTCAACGCGTTTGAACTGATCGACAAGCAGCTCGACCCGCCCCGGCATCGGGGTTCGATACTCGCGCTGGGCCGTCGGTAGATACTCGAAACGCCCCGGCACACGCAGTGTCTTTTCGACGCGTCGACGCTGAACTTCGACAAAGCTGATGCCGAGGTTCGAGCGTACGGCCGAGGGGATGTCGATCAGGTTTGGATTGCTAGAGGCCGAGTCACCGGATGATTCATCCATGTGGCCCGTGTGATCATCGTTTTGGCCTGAATCGCCTTCGCAAGCGATCGTGACCATCAATACCATCATTAAAAAGGTCGTCCAAGCGACCCGGTTCATCGTGTTCATCGTGAGACTCCTTCGCCGGCATCATCAACACCAGTCGTTGTGGTTTTTGTTTTTACGGAGGCAGAAACAGGCGAGGGCGTCGCCGGCTCATCCGGCCCAAGCAATCGGACGACCTCGATACGCGCCGCCAACTCAGCAAGATTGAGATCAAGGATCCGGTCCTTCGCCTCGAACCGCCGTGTCACTGTCTCTAGCAAGATCAGCGTGTTGACCTCGCCCAACTCGGCCAGGCGATCGATCTCCGCGGCCTGCGCGTCAAGCATCGGCACCAGTTCGTCCTGAAGAACTTCCTGCTGCTTTTGTGCGGCTGATAAACGGGCTTGGGCACCGGCCAACTGAAACGCCAACCGTTCAAATTCGGTCTGGGCCGTCGAACGAGCGAGTTGACGCTCCGCACGAGCCGTCGCGATGCCACCACGGTTAGCGTTCAAGCTAGGAATCGGCAGCGAGACGCCCAGCAGCAACCGGTCGTCCTTGTCCTCGCTACCGTATCCCGCACCGATCTCGATGTCCGGGTATTGCTTGCGGACCTCCAATCGCAGGCTTTGCTCCGCGACTGCATAGTCCGCCCGCGCAACGGCCAGCGTGGTATTCGACTTTATCAATCGATCCGTCGTTTGTGAGGACTCAGGCAAATCAATCGTCGATAGCGAAGGGACTAACTCGACGCGCGTGGTGGGCAATAGCCCCATCAGCGACATGAGTTCAAGTCGGTTCTGCTCGGCCTCTGCCTCGACCGAGGCTCGTACCACACGCAAACCGATCCGCTGGGACCGCAGCAATCGGGCCTCGACGCGCGTGAGTTCGCCGGCCTTCTCCAGCCGATCCGATACAACGCCAATTCGATCGATCTGTTCGGCGACCTCGTCGATCAGTCGCATCCGTTCAGCGGCAACCGACCAGTCCGCCCATGCTTTACGAACCTTAGCCCGCATCGACCACTCAGCATCGACAACGCGGCGCAGTTCCGCTTCGTAGGCTCGATCAGCCTTGTCCTCTTCGACGCCCAGACGACCTGAGATCGGGATCGTCAGGCTCAAGGTAAGTCCGTACTCGAACGGACCAGAAGGCGAAAGTAACTCGGCTCCGTCGAACCCGAACACCGGGTCCTCCCATAGCCCAGCGGTCTGAGCATCCGCCAAGGCAGCGCCGGCACGCAGTCGAGCCAGCCGCAGGTCGGGGTTGTAAAACAGCGCGATGACCTCGGCCTCGGCCGAACTGATGCCATTGCTGGTATCGAACGGATCATCCGTATCGGTATCACCGTCAGCCAGACGTTCGGCGAAGGCTCGGAGGGACTCTTCTTGGGCGAGTCTGGAGGCAACATCGGCCTGGTGTTCAGCGAGATCAAGTGGCAAGGGCTGGTAGCTCTGGCACCCTGCCAGTAGCGCCACGCATGCCAGCGGCACAACGTGCCACGGTATCCGCGCATCACGCGGAAGCGTTCGGTTGTTCATGTTTCAAGTCCTGATAGTGTTCCAAGGGATAGCCAGCAACAGCCATACGAGGGCGTTGCAAGTGCTTGGGAAAACTATCAGTGCTAGACAATCAGACGAGTCGTCGAGAGGTCGGCGATACGCTGCGTTCCGCTAGGATCAAACCACTTTGGGACAGGTGGCGGACTAAGAAGATACCCCGGCTCAACAAGCGTAATCGCAAACAACTCCACCGGCGGCAACAAGACGTCAGGCAGTGCCTTCGCATCAAGCCGAGGCAGTGGCGTCAGCAACTCGGCGATTGACAGGTCAAGATCAACACAACTGCAGTCACCATGGGGTTCGCCGACCGCTGCGGGAAGCGGCATGCTTTGCGTCGCGTGGCTGCAATCTAGCTCACAGCTCTCAGTCGCGGCTTCTTGAGGATGTTCATGCCCACCACCTAAACAGATCGTCCCCGCACCTGCAACCGCCCCAAACAGGGACTGAAGCAGCACGGCACCGACGAGCAGGATGGCAAAAGGCTTTGGCATCACAATCACTATACGCAATATCGGGCAGAAGGTTCAACAGATATACAAATAGCAGCTGACTTTTATTCCCGAAGCTCTCCAAACTTGATCGCAGCAGCAACATCCGCAAGCGTGTCAGCATCAATCTCGCCCATCACACACATCCACAAATCGCCGTTATTTCGCATCACCATCGGCATGCCGGCGTGATCGTGGCCCTGCAATTCGATGCCCGAGGGGTGGTCGATCGGGTGCATGGGCTGGGCGAAGTCTTCGCCTTGGGCGATGATGATCGTGGCAATGCCCCCCGGCTGCTTGAGGACCAATGCGGCTCGTAAAGGAAACTCGCCTTCGACGAGACAACAGGACTCGACGTGTGTACCGTCGATGATGGGCAACGATTGCTTGCCGAAGAGTTGGGCGTCAATTAGGGACTGGGCTTGGTCAATCGTGTTTGCGAGATAGGCTTCCTGCGGGTCGTTCAGCAGGTGGTCGTGAAGTTCGGCCACGGTCATCGTCTCAGCGATGGCGGTTTGGGGGCCGACGCCGAAGAACGCGTAGTAGGACGCGCCAGCGATGCCGATCATCAGCAGGATGGCTGCGGCCAGACGCATCCAGCCCTGGGTTGCGGCTCTGCGTGGCTGTTGCCTTGCCGGCTGAGGTCTTGGAATCTCGTCCGCCATCTTCTGTTCGAGACGAGACAGGTCCACCGGCGTTGATTCGAGCTTGGCCAGTCGGTCGCGTGTGGCCTGGTCAAGTTGTTTGTCGTGCTCACTCATGGCCTTTTCCCTTCTGAACAGCGTCGGCTCTGTCCCCCAGCCAGCCACGCTCGGATGCGTAAGCGTGGAGTTGGTCTCGTAGCATCGCCCGGCCGCGGTGCAGCCGGCTCTTGATTGTGCCGGGCGCGACCTCCAGTGTCTTGGCGGCTTCTTGGATCGACAGCGACTGCACATCGACCAGCAGCAGCGTCCATCGGTAGCCCTCGGGTAATCGACGCAGCGCGTGGATGATGTCCTGGTCGCCGAATCGAGACATCAACGCTTGTGGGTCGGTCCAATCTGCGTCGTGATCGCCGGCTGGCTCGGTCTCTGCCGAGGGCTCTGCGACATTCTCTAAGTCTACGGCGTGCCCGTCGGGGCGTCGCTCACGCTTGCGCCAGCGGTCGATCCAGAT
>JARFRI010000383.1 GCA_029287335.1 Phycisphaera sp.
TCTTACCCGCCGGGCTCTGCTGCTGATCATCGTCGTGCTGCTTGCTTTGACGTGGGACCACCGCGGCAGCAATGCGTTCGCCCAAGACGAGACCCGGGGTGTCACCAACGAAGAGCTGGGCCTTAAGGAAGACTCGGCCGGGCCTCGCGACAAGGTCCCCGCGTCCACCGGCAGCGCAGCAGGGGGCCTGTCCGTCACCACCGGCGGGCTCATCGCTATCGTCGAGATCGACGGGCCGATCTTCTACGACAACCAACTGGACAGCCTCAAGCGCCGCACCGACCGCGCGATACAAGACGGCGCCGACCTCATCGTCTTTGACCTGGACACGCCCGGCGGAGCGCTCATCATCGCGCTCGATATGAGCGCATACATCCGCACGCTGTCCGTGCCCACCGTCGCGTGGGTCGATAATCAAGCGCTCTCGGCCGGCATCCTCATCGGCTCGGCCTGCGATGAACTGGTCATGTCCGCCGGCTCACTTACCGGCGACTGCGCACCGATCGTCCCGGGACAAAACCTCGCGCCCACCGAACGGGCCAAAGCCCTCTCGCCCCTGCTCGCCGAGTTCCGCGCCAACGCCGCAGACAACTACAACGGCTCGACCACCACCGACTACGCGCTGTTCCACGCGATGTGCGTGCTCGGCGTCGAGGTCTACCAAGTCAAACACAAGATCACCGGCGAGCTGCGACTGGTTAGCCAAGTTGACTACGCGATCATGGTCGATGGCCAATCGCCGGTCGATGCCGCAGGCATCGGCCAGAGCAACAACAACGGCAGCGCGCTGACCAACCCCGAAGACCTGAGCCAGGTCGGCAAGCCCGTCGTCACCGTCACCGATGCGAGCGAGGTCGGCCAGTGGGAACTGGTCAAGCAGATCCACAACGGCTCGACCCTGTTAACGATGAACGAAATCGAAGCACTCGACGCCGGGCTCTCGCGTGCAACCGTGCGCAACGAGGCCGAACTCAAACAACTCTACGGCGCAGGCAGCGTGCAGCGCTACGACGAGACTTGGTCCGAGTCGCTGGTGGGCTTTCTGGTCAACCCGATCGTGCGGGCGTGCCTGCTGCTCTTAGGCATCGTCGGCTTGCTGCTGGAATATTTCAGCCCCGGGCTGTTCGTCCCGGGCATCGTCGGCCTGGCCGCGATCGCGGTTCTCATCGGGGCACCGTTCCTTGTCGGACTCGCGCAGACCTGGCACCTGCTGCTGATCGTCATCGGCCTGGCGCTGGTCATCTACGAAATGTTCACGATGACGACGTTCGGCGTGCTCGCGGTGCTGGGCCTATTGATGTTCATCGCCGGGCTCGTGCTCTCCGGCGTGCAGACCGCCAGCAACGGCCTGCCCGCCTCGGGCACAGAACGGCAAGTCATGATCACGTCGCTGTCGTTCGTCGGCGCGATCGTGCTCACCGTGCCGATCCTGTTCATCATGACGCGCTACTTCGGCTCGCTGCCGCTACTGAACAAGCTCGTCCTCACCGAGAGTCAGTCCCCCTCGCTCGCCACCGCAGGCGGTACCGTCATGCCACACCAACGCGTCTCCGGCGACGAAGTTGTCGGCGGCGGCAACATCAAGCCCGGCATGACCGGCGTCGTCACACGCACCGGCTTACGCCCCGCAGGCAATATCGAAATCGACGACCAACTCATCGACGTCACCTCCACCGGCGGGTTCGTCGAAGCGGGCACCACCGTCCGCGTCCTCGAAGTCCACGGCGCGATGATCATGGTCGAGCCGGTTGAAGAAGCTTGATTAAATTGGCGCGTTAGCCGGCGGGCTTGTCCCGCCGTTGGTTTGACTCGCCACGGCATGCAGCGGCGGGACAAGCCCGCCGGCTAACAAAGCTCAAGTGTCTCGCTTCACCCGGTAATCCAACAATACATCATCTTCGATGCGCTGGACATCGCGGAGTTCGAGCATCGTGGACTCATCTACGCAATCGCGGAGCTGGCCGGTGATCGCGGGGGTGCCGCGTTCGTCGCCGAGGATCTTCGGCGCGACAAAGGCGAGCACCTGATCAACCATGCCTTGATCGACCAACGAGCCGACGAGTGCCGCGCCGCCCTCGACCAGCACGTTCGTCGCGTTGTGCGCCTCGGCCAGGTGCCGCAGCAACGGCTCGATGTCAAGGTATTGATTTTCTCGACGGGGCAGAGGCATAAACGTGATGCCGTGGTCGGCGTAATCCTGCACACGCTGACTCGGGCCGTTGTACATCTCCGCACAAATCCCGATGGTCACCGGCGGGTCGCCCGGCTCACTACCAAGCGCAAGATTCGACACCGGGGGCATCCGAAGTTCGGGATCGATCACCACCCGCCGCGCAATGCGCTTCACCTCGACCTCGCGCGCCGTGAGCTGCGGGTCATCCGCTAGGACCGTGCCCACGCCGACCATCACCGCATCGACCCGCGCGCGGAGGTCGTGGACGAGTTGCCGCGAGGCGGGCGAACTGATCCACTTGCTGTCCCCGGTGTGCGTCGCGACCTTGCCATCGAGCGTCGAGGCCCACTTGGCGATGACCCAGGGCAGCCCGGTCGTCGCGCGCTTGGTAAACGGCTCATTGAGTTGCTGGGCCTGTTGTTGGCAGACACCGACGACAACTTCGATCCCCGCTTCGCGCAGCTTAGCGATGCCTCGGCCCGAGACGCGCTGATCCGGATCGACCATCGCGATCACCACCCGTGCGACCTGGGCCTCGACCATCGCATCGGCGCACGGCGGTGTTTTGCCTTGATGACAGCACGGCTCGAGCGTGACATACGCCGTCGCGCCGTGTACCGTTTCGCCCCGGCGTTTTGCGTCGTGCAGCGCTTGCACCTCGGCATGCGGTCCGCCGAACTGTTCGTGATAGCCTTGGCCAAGCTCGTGCCCATCTTTGACCAACACACAGCCGACCATCGGGTTCGGCTCGACTAGGCCCCGGCCCTGCTCGGCCAGCGCGAGCGCCTGATACATCCACGCCTCATCCTCTGCACTGCCTTGAGCCAATGCATAGCGACCGCCCGACCGGCTCTTGGCCGATCGAGTCGCGGTGGCCCCGGACCCGAATCGGTCGGCGGATTCTGGGTGAACCAGACGAAACGTTCGAGGCTCACATCCTTCAGGTCATTGTCCTCGCCAATGATGCGGCGATCGGCATCTTCGGGATGGAAGGAGGCGATGTCTGGCATCCGCTGCCGCGCCTCGTGCGGACTGATTTCCGAGTCCATGCCGTCGTAGTCTTGCGGATCCTTGAGATGACGCTCACTGATCGCCAGCCGCCAGGTAGGCTTCGAAC
>JARFRI010000007.1 GCA_029287335.1 Phycisphaera sp.
GCTTGGCGTCCGGCGCAGCAGCCCCAACGAGGCGCAGCCTGCCTTGCGTAGGCTCGATGGCTTTGGCGGTGACCGGACGTGCGCTACCGCGACGCGACACCCGGCGGACCGGCTTGTAGCCAGCCGATTGTGACGGTTGTATCGATTGTGCGGTTTCGTTTGGGTCTCTGGGCATGGCGTGCTCCAACCCAGTAACCCTATCACAGAAAACGCCTGCGCCAAGATAAGTTTGACAGAATGTAAGGGGCGTTGGATTTCACTTTTAGGCTGCCACGACCGATCTGCCCCGCAGTCGGTCGTGCCATCACCTGGCGATCAAGACCCGAGATCACGAACGACTGCTGATACAGATCGGTCGTGGTACCCATAGGCTCAGAGCAGCGGCAGCGAGACCTTGCCCTCGAGCTCGTCCACCGGGCGGGCGATGAGGTCGTAGCCGTCGTAGTCGATGATTTCGCAGCGAATGACTTCGCCCGGGGCATACTCGGCCTTGGCATCGACGTAAGTCGTCGCATCGATGTCCGGGGCCTGCTGATAGGTCCGCCCAGCATAGCGCGTCATCGGGGCCTTGATGCCTTCGTATTCAACCTCAGCATATTCACTATCAATCAGCACATCGAACGTCCGGCCGTCCTCGACCATCTGCTCGTTGCGGGTGAAGACGACCTGCTGCTGGGTGCCCATCAGTTCATCAATCCGGGCCTGGATGACGTCATCGGGGACCGCGCCGCCCTTGTCAAAGGCCGCGCCCGCCTTCGTGCCCGGCTCGCGGGAGTAGGGGAACACGCCCATGTTCTCAAAACCGAAGTCGCGGACGAAGTCGACGAGTTCTTGGTGTTGCTCATCCGTCTCGCCGGGGTAGCCGGAGATGAAGGTCGTGCGGATGGTCATGCCCGGGATGCGGTCGCGGAGCTTGGCGAGCAGGGTCTCGATGAGCTTGCGGGAGGTCTTACGCCGCATGTTGTCGAGCACCTCGTCGTTGATGTGCTGCAGCGGCATGTCGATGTAGGGCAGCACGTGTTGCAGCTTCGCAATCGTGTCGATCATCTCGTCGGTAAAGCACGACGGGTAGGCGTACATCAGTCGCAGCCAGGCCCCGCCGAATTGGCCGGCGAGTTTGTCGAGCTCGGTCAACATGCCCGAGAGTCCTGCGTCGTAGCCGATATCTTCGCCGAAGGACGTTGTGTCTTGTCCGATTAGCGAAAGCTCAAACGCGCCGTCATTAAAGAGCTCGGTCGCTTCGCTGAGGATGCGCGGGGTGGGCTTGCTCCGCATTCGTCCGCGGATCGACGGGATCGTGCAGAACGCGCAACCCTGGTTGCAGCCCTCGGAGATGCGCAGGTACGCGTAGTGGCGGGGCGTCAGTCGGAGGCGGGCGTTGTCGTCTTCGAAGTAGCCCAGTTCGTTGCCGCCGACGATCGCACGGTTTTGTTTGGCGATGGTGGCGTTGGCGGCGATCGAGGAATAGACGGGTAGTTCGATCGACGATTCTTTGAGTGATTGCTGTGCTGCGGCGCCGGTGGAGTCCGAGCCGCGGACAGCGGTGACGATCCGGTCGCGATCGAACACGCCGATCATCGCGTCGATATCCGGGCACCACTCGAGCATCTTGGCCTTGTGTCGCTGGACGAGGCAGCCCGCGACGATGACGCGCTTGATCTTGCCTTGCTTCTTGAGTGACACCGCCTGGTTGATTTCATCGATGGACTCGATCTTCGAGGCCTCAAGAAACCCGCAGGTATTGATCACCACCGCGTCGGCCTCGCCCGCATCCATCAGGTCGGCTGGCACCGGCGTGATCCCGTCCTCTGCTAGCAGGCCCAGCATCTTCTCGGAGTCCACGAGGTTTTTTGGGCAGCCAAGCGAGACAAAGGCGACAGAGTTGATTTGAGATGGTGCGGGGGCGGTTGGCATAGCGAGGTATTGTATCGCGATTGATCCCGCGAAGCCGATCCCGCAGCATTGCTTTCAGCAACGCAGCGGGATTTTCAGGTGAGACAGCACGCTATAAAAGCCCATGGCGTTGCTGAAAGCAATGCCGTGAGATCGCTGGGATCTCTACCCCTCTACACCATACGCATCCCGAAACGTCCAAACCCAAGCTCCTTCATCGCGGTGATCAAGGATGTACCCAAACGTGTTGCGGCGATGCTCCTCATCCCGGATCGGCTTACAGTTTCCTCCCCGCGCCCAGACCTTGCCAGGCATTGTCTCGTTCAGACGCATTGAGGCCGAAACTTTCGCAAACCCTATCACATCTTTCGCGTCCTGCAAGACGTTGGGCAGTTCGACCAGCATGTGGACATGCATGCCGCCGACCGCGATGACGAGCAGCTTGTGGCCGTGCTTTTTCATAGTTTTTCTTACCGCTTCGCCTGCGATCGCGCGTTGAGCCTGATTAAGCACAATCGCCTCACCTGAGATCGATTTGGTGTGAGCGTGCAAGCCTTCATGTTCGCCTTTGGGTGGCGGGTTGCGGTGATCGCCGGAGGAGTGAATGCGGTGTTCTCTGCTGCGGAAGCCACGTGGGTCGCCGGGCAGCCAACTGTTGCGCGTGGAGAAGGTCGCGTGGTACCAATATTTTCCCGGAGATGGCATGGTGTCAGGTTATCCCGCAGCATTGCTTTCAGCAACGCAGCGGGCTTGATTTTTTCACATCTCTAAGCCCATGGCGTTGCGACAGCAATGCCGTGGGATCAGCGGTGGGATCGTATCTGCATCAATGATCCGGAACCCCATCCCCATCATGGTCGTGAGGGACGCCGGTGGGGGTATCACCACCCCCGTGGCTGTGATCGTGGTGCTGCATCTCGAAGTGGGCGATGCCCCAGGCGATGGCCAGGCCGATGATGAGTGCCGCAGTGAGGGTGAACTTGTCGTGGCGATGAAAGTGCAGCTCGGGCAGGACATCGGACAGCGAGATGCATAGGAACACGCCAGCGGTAAAGGCCAATGCGTTGCCGACGAGCATCGAGTGCGCATCGTGCTCGTTGGCCACGTTCAGCATAAAGATCGCCGCGCCCAGCGGCACGGCCAAGGCAAACAACGCGTTGATCACGTGCCCGGTCTTGCGCGACCAGCCCGTCGAAGCAACCAGTGCCAAAAGCGTCATCGAGTCGAATGGCTTGTGGAAGACGATGACCAGGAACAACGCGAGCCCCGGCCAGGCGAGGTTGCCGTCGGCAGACATGGATGCACCCAGCGCGACGCCCGCGATGAGTGAGTGCAGAATCAAGCCGATCGCGGCACCGGACCATGACAGCTTGGGCTTATGGTCGTAGTGTGGGACCTCGGTCGTATCTTCGTCGCACTGCTCGACGGGCACTGGCTCGGGGTCGTGCTCGCAGCCTGGGCCGTGGACGTGGGTATGCCCTTGCAATTGAGCGTGTTCATCCTGGTGCGCCTTGGGTGGGTGGCTTGGCAGGTCGTGTTGGTGGAAGTGGAAGAAGCGTTCGAGCAGGAACATGGTGAGCACGCCAGCGACCATCCAGAGCATGAGCTGCTGGAAGGGGTTGTTGGACATCATGGCGTGGGGGAGCATGTGCAGCAGCGCGATGCCGAGCATGAACCCGCCGATGAGCGAGTTTGCGATCTGCAGACGCCGGTGCGTGAGCCTGATGTGCAACGGGATCCAACCGCCCAGCAGGGAGGAGAAGACGATGAGCACACAATAGAGGGCGAGATAGCCAGCGGGCGACATGAGATCACATTATCAGATTGACGTTCCATGCGATACGGCCCTAGCTGGGGAAACTCACTTGGAAGGGTATCAGGCCCTATTTATCGGGGCCTATGACACGTGGGATGGGGTTGCGGGGGTGCGATTGTTTAAGGACTTGATCAATCCAGCCGATGCGGGTAAAACATGGTTGTAGGAATCGGCGGGAGGCCGGTCCTGCAAGCCCCTTCCATCTGATGGCTGGCATGCATACCCCGGTGTGGTTTGCCGCAAAGACAGGTTTGTCTAGCTCCCATCGGGATGTATCTCTCAACACACGAAGCCATTTTTTCGGCATCGTTTCCTTGAGGGTAGGGGTGACGGAGTACGACTCCAGTCTATTTTTCTCCATGACGGGCGGTGTTTGATCCTGAGGATCGACCGTGCCGTGATGGTGGTGGTAAGGCCGATGATACGATCGCCTTCATCACCGATTTCTTTTCACCAGGCGGGGCCAAGCGCCCTTTGCTACGAGTGACACAGGCATGAGCCAAGACAAGACGGACCAGGAACAGGACACCTCGCCCGAGGCACAGGACGCGATAGCCGCGCCCGCCGCCACCGCGACCGAGGACAAACCCCAGCCCGGTGATGCCAACGGCAACACCCAGCCTGCCGGCAATCAAGCCGCCCACGGCTCCGAAGACGGCGAGGGCAAGCCCAAGAAGCGTCGCCGACGACGCCGAAAGCGAAAGTCGGCCACCGGCGAGGGAGCAAGCCCCGAGGCCCAAGAGGGTGAGGAGGCCGAAACACTCGAGACCGTCACCGGTATCTACGAGCAGGGACCCAAGTCCGACGGCCGCCTACGCCAGCTCGGCGACACCTTCCTCGCCTACCCCACCGACCCCGTCATCGCCAGCCACCTCGTGGAGAAATACGACTTACGCCCCGGCATGATGATCGAGTGCTCCCTTGGCAAGCCCTTCGGCGGCGGTCCGCAGCAGCAAAATCAGCGCGGCGGCAAGCAGAAAAAAATCAAGTACTCCACCATCGATCCCAGCGCTAAACGCGTCCACGACATCGTCAAGATCGAGGATAAGACGCCCGAAGAGTTTGGCAACCTGCGCAACTTCGCAGACCTCACCATCATCATGCCCGAGCCCCGGCTCACCCTTGAGTACCCAGGCTGCCCGCCGGCCTGTCGGCTCATCGACCTGTTCTGCCCGATCGGCTACGGCACACGCGGCATGATCGTCTCGCCACCCAAAGCCGGTAAGACAACCCTGCTCCAAAATATCGCGATGGGCATCCAGACCAATCACCCGGACATCGAGGTCTACGCACTGCTCATCGATGAACGGCCCGAAGAAGTCACCGAGTTCCGCCGCAACGTCCCGTGTACCGTCTGGGCCTCGTCCAACGACCACACGCCTGAGCGGCACTGCGGCCTGGCCATCGCCGCGATCGCGCGCTGCCGAAGGCTTGCCGAGATGGGCAAGGATGTCGTCGTGTTGATGGACTCGCTGACCCGTTTGGGCCGAGCGTTCAACACCGCGCCGAACATGGCCTCGACCGGTCGCACCCTGTCTGGCGGCCTCGACGCCGGCGCGATGACCATCCCCAAGCAAATCTTCGGTGCCGCGCGCAAGTTCGAAGAGGGCGGCTCGCTCACGATCATCGCCTCGGCCCTGGTCGATACCGGCAGCCGTGGCGACCAGGTCATCTTCGAAGAGTTCAAAGGCACGGGCAACATGGAACTGATCTTGGACCGCAAGATCGCTGAGCAGCGCATCTTCCCCGCGATTGACCTCGCTGCATCGGGCACACGCAACGAAGACCGCCTAATCCCCAAGAAAGAGCTGGTCACCGTCAACGCGCTGCGCCGCCGACTGCTCAACATGAACCCGGTCATGCAGGTCGAGCAACTGCTCAAGGCACTGGATCGATTCGAGACCAATGCCGACCTGGTCGGCAGCCCGCAGACCAACGAAGAGGCCCCACCACGACGAGGCGAGCGACGGAACAACTCGGGCCTGACGCGTTGATGCGTTTGGCACTGCTGGCTCTGTTGGTTGTGCTTACGGGCTGTACCAAGGCCCAGCGGATTGATCGGCCTACACTGGATTTACGCTATCAAGAGACCCAGTTCGGCGAGGGTACGCTATCGATCATGCCCCTGAGGCCTGATCCGGCATCGCCGCCGCCTACGATCGTCAACTGGTGGTACGCCGGGACCACTGATGGCGAGCACCGTATCGTCTACCGTCAACTGACTTGGGATGACGCAGGCAAGCCCATCGGGCAAGAGCGGCGCTACCGCATCACGATGGATCAAATCACGATCACTGAGACTTTTGCCCCCACCGATGACGCGACACGCTGGCTGGCGCTGTACGAAGCGGCCCCCAATGAAATCGAGCCCCCGGCTGATCTGCCGACGACTCGAAAAGCGCCAAAGCCAATTACCAACGATCCGATCCGCTTGCCCAATGAGTCCGTCTTACCGCCCAGCGATTAAGCCACTGCCGCGGTGTCCTCCATCGCGTGCCAATAGACCTCGATCATGGTGCCCGCACGGGGGTAGCCGCCGACCAAGTCGGTGATGTATTGGTCGTCCTCCGACTCGCGGAAGGCGATGGGCTGTAAGCCGAACTGGTCGGCCTTATCGAGTTCGTCCAAGCCGCCTGCCGTGACATACAAGCAGGTGTGCGGGGGCAAGCCGAGCTGCGCGATCGTGTGACGAAGCACGCGCGGGTCCGTGTGCTTGCAAGACCCGCTGGTCGAAAGCAATTCCAAGTCTAAATGCTTGGCCAAATCGGTCTGCTGGAGCATCAATCGAACGTCCGGCGGGACATCGCCCACTGCTGCCGTCTTGATCCCCGCCGCCCGCAACCGCGTCAACATCCGCACCGCGCCCCGCCGAGGCTCAAGCGTCTTGCGGATCACCTGCTCACGCTGTTCGGCCAAGCGGCGACGCATCATCGGGTCCAACTCGATTTCAAGTTCATCGCAAACCGCTTGCAGGTTTGACTCGATCCAAGGCAACTCGATGTCCGCGACCGACTGGTGCGCGTGGTGGTACCAGCACGACGCAAACCGGATCGGGTCCACACGCAGGCTCTTGGCCTGCATCATGGTCGCGTTGAGCGTGAAGTGCGGCTCGGGGTCTTTCAACAACGTGCCACGCAAGTCAAAAATAGCGGCGTGAATGTGCATGTCCCATCTTTCCTCGCGGCCGCATACCGGCCAGCGTTAGAATTATTATCGGATAGGCACTAGGCGAATTCTTGCCCCTTGTGTTAACACGCACCGAAATTCAGCTTTCCTCGTCACCTTGCAACACCTGAGTGGGGCTGTGAAGTGGGGCAAGCTGCTGTCAAACCCTGCGGGTTGCAACGATTAGCCTGCGTTCGGCATGGTGTCATTTAGCGCACTGTGTAGGCGCGCTGTCACTTCACATGGGTTCTCTGCCGCGCAGATCGCGCTGCTTACGGCGATGCCTTGGCAGCCAACCTCGACAAGCTCATTGATGTTGTCGCCGTTGATCCCGCCGATGGCCAGGTGGGGCAGGGCGTTGCACTCAAGGTAGTCGCGCAGGTAATCGGGGCC
Source organism: Phycisphaera sp. (assembly GCA_029287335.1). Taxonomy (GTDB): domain Bacteria; phylum Planctomycetota; class Phycisphaerae; order Phycisphaerales; family Phycisphaeraceae; genus JAHQVV01. Next base: position 7,268 of record JARFRI010000007.1, read on the forward strand.
GGCGAGGTCGGGCTTGTGCTTGGTGGTGGTCGCGAACATTGGGCCGACGCCGCAGTAATTAGCGCCATCGGCCTTGGCCTGCTTGGCCTGATCGAGGTTGGAGGTGCTCACGCCGATGAGCAGTTGGTTGCCGACGATCTTGCGAGCGTCGTTTGGGTTCAGGTCGGATTGGCCCAGGTGGACGCCGTCGGCCCCGGCCAGCCTGGCCAGGTCCGGTCGGTCGTTGACGATCACCGCGGCTCGGCCATCGACAAGGTCAATGACTTGTCGAATGTGTTCGAGCAGCGGGCCAGCGTCCATCTCTTTTTCGCGGACCTGGACGCAGTCGACACCATTCGCGACCGCGAGTTCAAGCACGCTCCGCCAAGGGGTTTCACACAACGACTTCGTCAGCAGCAGGCACAGCCGCCACTGCGGGGCGGGGCGTGTTGTGACCGCGCCGATCAATCGTTGCGTCACGTCATAGCTCTGATAGCGCACGGTTTCAGCGGTCTTGGCTAGGCGATGATAGTCGGGGCCTAGCTCGACGAGCTTGCTGTACTCCTCAATCGCGCGCAGCGCTTCGGACAGCCGACCTCCTGCCGCGGCGATGACATCGGGAAGGTTGCTGCGGGTCTGTTCCGCGTCGGTTGTGATGGCGGTACCGACGTCGCCGGGCGTGTCACGGTGTGAAATGAGCTCGAGTGTATCGGGCAAGGCCTGCACGAAGTCGTGTCGCATCTGCTTGAGGGTTTGCGATAGCGCTTGGTCTTGGATGACAAACCGGGCCGCCTCTTCGAGCACACGCAGCGCTTCGCGGACCCGGTTGGCGTTGGCGTCGATGATGCGCTGGGGAGTCGTCATGGTTTAGAAGTTCGCGCTGTGCAACTCGGCCTCGGGTGGATCATAGGTCGTGTTGAGCTTCTCGCTGCGTGACATCGGGATCGCCGCGAGGCCGAAGAGGATGAGCAGCCAGACCGCAAGGCTGGCGCTGGTGCGTCCGGGGTGGTTGTGGATGGCAAAGCGTGTCGCGAGCACGGACGCCAGCAGCAGCGCGACCCCGGCCCCGGCATAAAAGCTCCAATGCATCTTGGCAAACAGCGAATGCTCGCTACTGGGTAGCCACTGCACCGTGTCGGGATGATGACTGAGCAGATAACCCAGCAGCGGCAGGGCGACCGCGAGCAGGAGGATGCTGCCGCAGGTCAGCCAGCGACCGACGAGCCAGAACCTGGCATGGCGTCCCTCGGCCGAGAGGTCGTGGAACTGCTGCATGATCAGGCCGATAGCGACACTGGCCGGGGCGACGACCAGCAGCAGGCCCGCGAACCCGATCTCGCCTGGCGCGAAGGCGACGAGCCCCAGCGTGGTGACGAGCCAGCCCCAGCCGAGCAATAGCTTCCGCCGTGCGCTGCCGGTGGAGGTGCTAAAGGGCTGAGTCAGCGCAGGGATCAGCCAGATCAACCAGAGCCCGCTGAGCATCGCGGCAAACGCCAACCGCCAGCCTGCTCGGCTGAGCAATTGCCCAAAGCCGATTTGTCCCCAGTCCGGTTTGAGTTGGGCCAGCCACTGTTGATAGACCTCCGGATCGTGGCCGTGGACGTGCATCGCCCAAGGCATCAGTACCATGACCGCCAGCGCAGTCGATGCGATCAGCCCCATGATGTGCCCGATGCGGCGAGGGCAGATCATGGCCAGCACGACCGTACACAACAGTGTGCCCGGGATGGCAATGGGTCCGAGTGTCAGCGTGGCCAGGCCCAGCCCGACGCCGCAGGTCATCCAGCCGATGAGTTGGCGGATCAGTGATGGCGAGGTGCGCAGCGGCCGCATCGCCCACAGCGCGCCGGCGATTGATAACGCCGACCAAGCGGCCGCAGCGATACTCGGGTTGGCGTGTCGGCCGAAGACCAGGACCAAGGGCATGGTCATCGCGACCAGAGCGCTGATACTACCCGCCGATAGGCCACCGATGCTGTAACCGGCCCAGAACACTGCGGCGATGAATAGCAGCGCCATGAACACCGTGCCAATTCGTGCACGGATAACCCACTGCTGATCAAGCGGGTATTCTGCGCTGGCCTGATCGGTCGGCATACCGACGTACGTCAGCAGGTGCAGCCAGGTCGTGCCCGGGGGCAGGTCCCATCGGCTCTCGCCCTGATACACCGGCGTCCAGGATTGAAGCGACGTCTCGCCATCAGCGATCGGGGCCTGCCGCTGCATGGTCTCGGCCGAGATCGCAACACTGCGCGCTTCCTTCTCAGTCCACACGCCCGGCGTCTGCAGATCGATGAGCAGTGGCATCGCCGCAAGGACCAGCAGTCCAAGTAACACCAGCCAAGCCAAGCCGACATCGTGCCTGGGCTTGGGCGCGGTGGGCTTGCTGACGCGTTCAACGGACGAAGGCGTCGACGAGGGTTGCTCGTCGCGGCTCGGGGCCGGCTCGGTCGCAGGTTGTCGCAGCTTGGCCATAGGGTGATCCGCGTTCGGGGGAACCGCAGATTGTAGGTCACCTTGGCCCAGATCGCGGCCAGGGACGATGTGGACCTATAAAAGCAGACCGCAGTGGTCTAAGCGGGGGTCCGTGCTGTGGCCAAGTGAAACGCCTACGGGTGGCCGGGGTCGAGTCCGCGAGCCCCCGGAACAAACTGCGACAGATAAGTGAAAAGGGGTTTGTTCCGGGGGGTCGGCGAGCCTCCACCCCGGCCACCCAATGCTTTAGCGTGATCTACCGACTCTCTTCCAGATACGGCTTGGCCTCACGCAGCGTCTGGTCCAAGAAACCCTCAGGCACCCGCAGCGTGTCTCGGCCCAGCGGCAGGGTAATCAGCACACGCTGGCTGGAGCGCGGCAGGTCAATAATGCGCATCACGCCCTGGTGCCCTTCGCGCCGGGCGACCAGCATCGCCTCGTATTCGAGGAAGCCCGAACCCATCGCGCTGACCGGCATCGAGAAGTAGCCCTGCCCATCGGTCACGACTTGCCCCAGTGACTGACGCTCGGAAGGGGTGTCCGGCTCAAAGATGCCCTGAACGACCGCGCCGCCGCCGGTGGGGTTGTCTTCGGTCAGCCGTGGGTCGTTCTTGCTGACGATTTGAATGTTGGCGACCGAGCCACGCACGACCCGGCCCTGCATCGCGTAGCTGCCGCAACCGGTGAGCATCGAGGTAAGCAGCAGTATGACAAGTGCAGATCGCGCGATTGAAATAGCCGCGATGCGTAGCATCGCGGCTATTGGGAGCAAATTGAAATCAGTCTTCGTCATGGCATTAGATGGGTTTGAGTTCGTCGGCTTCGGGCAGGTCTTTGAGCGTGCCCAGGCCGAACACTTCGAGGAACTGTTTTGTCGTGCCGTAGAGCATGGGTCGGCCGATCTCTTCAGCACGCCCGACGACCTTCACCAGGTGTC
>JARFRI010000048.1 GCA_029287335.1 Phycisphaera sp.
TCCCCGACGAGCTGACCGAGCACGGCGACCTGTTCATCCCGCCGGGCAAGACGTTCGACGCAATGGACGGCGACCGGGTGCGCGCCAAGGTCCGCCGAGAGCGCGGCCGAGGCGGCAGTGGGAAATCACCCTACACCGGGGTCATCGTTGAGATCATCCAGCGGGCGGACCGGCAGTTTGTCGGCACGCTGGTAAAGAAGGGCAAAACCTTCATGGTCAACGTCGATGGCCGAGTGATTGCCCAGCCAATCGTCGTGCGTGATGCGGAGTCGAGCAATGCACGGGTCGGCGACAAGGTTGTTGTGGACATCATCGACTACCCGGATGCCAAGAAGAACGAGTTGGCCGAGGGCGTGATCGTCGAGGTGCTGGGCGAGTCGGGCCTGCCGGACGTCGAGACGCAGTCGGTGATGCGTGCCTATGGCCTGGGCGCGAAGTTTGAAAAAGCGGTCGTCGATGAAGCCCGCGCCGCCTCGCAAAAAATGGAGGGCACCGACGACAAGGTCCCCGAAGACCGCGAGGACCTGCGGCAGACCTTGATCGCGACGATCGACCCGCCCAACGCCAAGGATTTTGATGATGCCATCTCGATCAAGAAGATCGAGGGCCGGGGCGATACCGCATGGGAACTGGCCGTCCACATCGCCGACGTGGCGCACTTCGTCGAGCTCGGCGGGGCGCTGGATCAAGAGGCCTACAACCGCGGCAACTCGACCTATCTGCCACGCAAGGTGATCCCGATGCTGCCGGAGGTGTTGTCCAACGGCGTGTGCTCGCTGCAGGAAGGCGTGGACCGCTTCGCCAAGTCGGTGTTTATCGCTTACGACGCCGAGGGCAACGTGCTGAGCCAGCGCTTCGCCAAGACGATCATCCGATCGGCCAAGCGCTTGACGTATCTCGAAGCGCAGGCGTTGATCGACGACGACATCCGCGAGGCGGCCAAGCATTGCAAGAGCGAGGCGAAGTACCCCCGCGAACTGATCAAGGCACTCAAGCTGATGAACGAGCTGTCGCGGACGATTCGTGATCGGCGGTTTAAGCAGGGCATGATCGTCCTGGGCCTGCCCGAGGTCGAGCTGATCTTCGATGACGCGGGCCATGTAGTTGACGCCCAGCCTGAAGACGATGCGTACACGCACAAGCTCATCGAGATGTTCATGGTCGAGGCGAACGAAGCGGCGGCGCGTTTGTTCGATGATCTCAACATCCCGATGATCCGCCGAGTCCATGCCGACCCTGATGCGCACGGGCTTAAAGACCTGCGCAGCTTTGCACGGGTCGCGGGGTTCAACATCCCGGCCAAGCCTTCGCGCAAAGAGTTGCAGTGGCTGCTGGACAAGGTGCGTGACACGCCGGCCCAGCACGCGGTACACATGGCGGTGCTTAAGACACTGAGCCGGGCCGAGTACGCGCCCACGCTCATCGGTCACTTCGCTTTGGCCAGCGAGCACTACACGCACTTCACCAGCCCGATCCGCCGCTACCCCGACTTTATCGTACACCGCTCGCTTAACGCGGTGCTTGAAAAACAGCGCGAAGCAGGCCTGCCGATGGACGTGCCGCTGCGGGGTAAGGCGCTCAAGCAGATCTCGCACAAGGTCGCCAGCGACAAACGCGTGCCCAGCGAGGACGAGCTGACCGACATCGGTCGGCACTGTTCGACGACCGAGCGCAACAGCACCGCCGCGGAGCGCGAGCTACGCAAGTTCCTCGTGCTGCAGTTGCTTTCCACTCGGCTGGGCGAAGACTTCAGCGCGACGGTCACCGGCGTCACCGGCCAGGGCGCGTTCCTGCAGATCGATGCGTATCTGGTCGATGGCTTCGTGAAGCTGCCGGACCTGCCCGGGGACAAGGCCGACCGCTGGAAGCTCAACCCGAACACCGGCGCGTTGGTGGCCCAGCGCTCGGGCCGAACGATCGCGATCGGCGACCGCTTCAGCGCACGCATCGCCAACATCGACCTGCCGCGGAGACAAATGGAGCTGGTCATCCTCGACGACCGAAAACCCCGCCGCCAGCAAGAGTCAGAAGGCAAGAAGACCGGCAAGAAAAAGAAGGGCCATGGCAAGCCCCAGGACCAGGCGATGCTCGACAGCAAGGACCGCAAGGGTTCAAAGGTTTCGCGTCGCAAGAAATCGTCGACGATGAAAAAGAAGAAGCACCCGCCGCGCCGAGGCAAGCGCTGATTAGCTGAGCTTGACGCGGTTGAGCGTTACGATCAGTTCGCTGGTCTGCTGCCGGATCGTCTCGATCTCGGCGTCTTCCGCGTTGAGCGAGAGCAGCAGCTCGGTCGCCCGCTCGCTGATCGCGGGGAACCCATAGCCGTTGCCCGAGCCTTTGAGCTGGTGGGAGATGAACTCGAGTGTCTCGTAGTTGTTCATTGCGTTGGCGTCCCGCAATTCATCGACATAGCCGGCTAGGCCGCGCGTGAACTCGGTCAGCAGCGGTCGCATGTCGAGGTCGTCTTTGAGTTTGGAAAAGATCGGTGCGGTATCCGCCGAGGCGTTGATGCCGATGAGCTGGTATGCCGCCTGCGCGAGCTGCTCGCCGGTGAAGGGTTTTTTCAGGAGCAGGTCAGCGCCAGCCTTGTGCATGAACGCTTCAAGCTCTTCGGATTCGTCCGATGACATCGCGATGATCGGGGCGGTGAATTGGTTTTGTCGAAGCTCTCGGATCAAGTCGAGCCCGCTGGTGGTGCCCAGCTTGTAGTCCACGAGTAACAGATCAAAGACCTGTTCTTGGACCTGGATCAGTGCGTTGCGTGAATCCGAGCAGCTCACCACCGCGAGCTTGGCCTGGGTCAACCAATGGCTCATCAACTTTCGGTCGCTGGCATAATCGTCAATGACCAGCACGCGGCTGGACAGCTCGACCACCTCGTTCTCGTCCGTCTCGGGGCGATCGTCCGCCAACTCACGCAGGTAGCGCGTCTCTTCGCTCGGCGACAGGCTGACAAACTCGCTCAGGTCGATGGGCTCATCAAAGGCCACGCCTAGCTCGTGGATCGTCCCCTGGATATGTCGGATGTGCCGGACCGTGCCGAGGATGTTGTGCAGCATGCCGTTGTTGGATTCGATGCTCAACTCGCACCGTGTGTTTTCATGAACATATCGCCCGTGGACCAGTGCCGCGCCCCATCGGCTGAGGTTGCGCGCGAGCATGGAGAGCTTGGTCTCCCCCCCGCCATGGTGCTTCAGGGTGAGGACCGCTTCGTTCTTCGTGCAACTGACGCGCAGTCGGCGTTGGTTGTCGTTGTCGTCTTGACGGTTGGCCTGATCGATCGCCCACAAGAGCTTGGCCTTGTCCCGTTCGCTCAGACGAAGGGTCTGGATCGGTAATTCACTTCGGTTCGTCATGATGCCTAAGCCAAGGGGGTACATTCAGGCTTGGTTCCCTCGCACCAGCCCTGTCATTATCGACACTTAGATGCACGCGATTAACAGCCCGTCGTGCGATTTCCTGAACGGGCAAACCGTTCTCAGGCGCGTCACGCCCAGCGCACATCCGGCGCAGAGAAATGGAGCCCGCCGTTTGAGCGAGGCGTTTAAGTCCAGCCATAGATGTGGTTTAGTACGCAAATAGGGCCTCGCTCGCCTTTGTGCGCATCAGCCCGGCCTTCGGACCTTGGTTGCAAAGGCCTTACAGCCGGCTCATCCGCCACACCGCACGGAACAGCCCCGCCACCGCCTCGCGATCGACCGTCCTCGTCGGGTAGTCCAGGTTCAAGGGCTCCAGGCGGATCCGGCTCCCCTCGTCCTCAAAAAACACACGCTTAAAGGTGCTCTCATGGTCCGGCTCAAGCCTGGCAAAACAATCGCTGCCATCGACCACATCGGCCAAGGGCGAAAACACCACGATGTCGCCGGCGCGATAGTCCGGCGTCATCGAGTCGCCGCAGACCGTCGCGGCAAACGCATCCGGGTCGTTGCCACCGTGCAACCCGGTGTAGCCCGGCACGACGACCGCGTCATCGCTGGCCCGGGCGGGGTAATCCATGTCCGTAAAACCTGCGGGATACCCCGCCGCGACCTTGTTAATCAAGGGAACGCTCGCCCCCCGGAAGCCCCCCCGCAAGTCCCCCCGGAAGCTTTCAAGGTCCTGCGGGCAATGGGGCTGAGGGGCGCTGGCCTGTTGGGCGCGCTGGAGTTGCTCGCGGATCGCCTGGGGCGTCCGCGCCCACTGCGCGGCCTTGCACAGGCTGCTGTCATGCACCGCTAACGCCGCCTCCAACCGGACCAGCACCTTCATCGATGGCGGGTTGTTCACCCGACCATTCTCAATCATCGACAGGTATCCCGGCGTCACGTCCACACGATCCGCCAGGCCGTTGAGCGTCAGCTCACGACCCCGCCTCAAACGACGAAGCAGCGATCCAAATGACGTGTCCATGGGATGATTCCGGGGGCGGTTGCGGACCTCATAAAAGTTCAATAACGATTGAAAAAACCTTGACAGAATGCTTAAAATCGGGTTTAATACCTAACATACACCAAACTATAGTCCGCGTCAAGCCTTTTCCTCCGGAGCATCATCCATGGCCCTCTATCAGACCCAGGCAACCCAGCAAAACCTCGACCGACGGACCGCCCATCGCCTCGGCCCTGAACAGATCGTCCGCCTGGCACAGGCCCTGCCCGCGGATGATCGGCTGCTATTGGAGCGGCGCTATGCCGACGGCCTGACCGTTACCGATATCGCCCGGCGAAGCCGACGCTCCGCCAAGAGCATCCGTCAACGCATCGACCGCCTCACCCAACGCCTGGCCAGCCCCGAGTTCCGCTTCACGCTGCTGTACCAGGACAAGCTGCCCCGCACGATGCGCCGCAGCGCCACGCTGCTGTTCATCCAGGGCCGGTCGCTGCGCGAAACCGCACAGCTCACCAAGAAAACCCTGCACCGCATCCGCTGCGACCGGGCCTATCTGCAAACGATTGCCCGGGTGCAGGAGATCAATGAGTCCTGAGGCTTGCGGCTTGAGGCTTGTGCTTAAACAGACAAGCCACCTATTCGCGCAGACCCCAAGCCTCACCCCTCAAGCCTCAAGCCAAATCCCCATGATCACCCTGCCCCTCCAACACGATGTCCAATCCCGCGCCACACCCACCGAGCGATCCATGCAGATCGCAGTGATGTTCGGCCTGTCCCTCGATGGCACCCAGACCCACACCATCATCCCACCCATCGAACTGACCCTCGCTCCCGGCACCATCGTCTTCGTCACCGGCGTGTCCGGCGGCGGCAAGTCGACCCTGCTGCGATTGATCCACCAAGGCATCGACGAGTTGGCCGATACGAACCAGCCGACCCCCGCAGTGGTTTGCAGCGATCACTTAACCGATATGCCGGGCGAAGCACTGGTCGATGCGCTCGCGATGCCGGAGGGGCAATTGGATGCTGCACCGTCGCCCGCAACGCTTGAGCAGGTCTGCCACTGGCTGAGCCTGGCCGGGCTGAATGATGCGGCGGTGATGCTGCGCAAGCCCGACCAGCTTTCCGAGGGTCAGCGGCATCGGCTGAAACTCGCCCAAGCCATGGCTGTTGCGCAGCGCCGCCCCGAGCCTTGGTCCGTCCTGCTGATCGACGAGTTCGGCTCAACGCTGGACCGCACCACCGCCTTCGCGCTGGCGCGCAGCCTCCGCCGATGGGTCGTGAAGTCCAATGTCTGCCTCGTGTGCGCAACGACCCACGACGACCTGCTCGAACCGCTGGCCCCTGATGTGCTCGTCGAGGTCGGGCCGGGCGGTAAGTGTGATGTGCATCGACGGATTCTCTGAGTGCCGAACCAAAATTGAACCACGAAGGCACGAAGAACACGAAGGGAAGCAAAAATCTATTCCTGCCTTTGTCATAAAAACCTTACGGCTTAGCAATTGCCACTTGTTTTATTCATTGCCTTTCTTCGTGTCCTTCGTGCCTTCGTGGTTCACTATCCCGTACTCAATTTGATCCATATCCAATCATGCTCACCCTTCCCCTCCGATTTCAATCGCTTGACCGACACGATCGCGGCGACGACCTGCCCATCGTTGTCGGCTGCCGTGCGGATTATCAGGCGCTCAAGGCCCACCACTATCGGCCGGGCAACCCGATGACGATGATGCGGATCCTGACGATCTGCGACGCGACGCCATCGGCGACCGATCGCTACCTGGCTCGACCGGTTACGCCACAACCCATCGCGGTACTGATCGAGTCGTTGCCTTCGTTGTCGTGTCGGCTGCGCGATGAGGCGCTGGGCGGGCGCTACGGCCACCTTCGGCCTAAGCCGCGGTCGCAACTGCTTAACGAAGAGCTGCGGTGCATCAGCCGAGTGATTATCGATCCGCGGTGGCGCGGGCTTGGGTTGGCGGTGCGGCTGGTGCGTCATGCCTTGGCGACGGCGACGACGCGCTACACCGAGGCGCTGGCGGTGATGGGCCGGGTCAGTCCGTTCTTCGAGCGTGCGGGGATGATTGCTTACGAGCGGCCCGCCCTGCCGGCGGTACAACGCGCACTGGATGCGCTGCGTTTTGCGGGGATCGAGCCGAATAGCCTGGCGATGCCGAGGGCGATTGAGCAGCGCATCAACGCGATGCCGACACCCAAACAGCAACTGCTCACCAAGGAGCTGACGCGGTGGTACCGCACCGCTGGCGGGCGAGGTGTGTCCAAGTCGCCGAGCCTGGGACAGGTGCTCGGTGCCGCGCGGCGCGGCCTGCTGGCCAATCCGATCTATTACCTCAAGGAGAATCCGCATGTCTGATCATCCCCTGCATGAAAACGCGCAGCTGCCGATCGATCGGCTCGACCCGCACCCGCTCAACAGCAACGTGATGCCCAAGGCGCTGCTGGGTAAGCTGGCCGAGGAGATCCGGCGCACCGGCCTCTACCCGCCGATCATCGTCCGGCCCGTCGGCGATCGCTATCAGATCCTCGATGGCCACCACCGTGTCCAGGTGCTTCAACAGCTTGGCCATGATGCGGCGAACGTCGTGAGTTGGCCGGTGGACGACGAGCAGGCGTTGTTGATGCTCGCGTCGCTAAATCGCTTGCAAGGCGACGATGACCCACGGAAGCGAGCTGCCCTGCTTGCCAAGCTGCGATCCTCGATGCCGATTGGTGAACTGGCGCAACGCGTGCCCGAGGACAGTGCTCGTTTGAAGAAACTGTTGGCGCTCAATGCT
>JARFRI010000081.1 GCA_029287335.1 Phycisphaera sp.
GCATGCAATGTGCCCAGTGCCACAACCACCCGTTCGACCGATGGACGATGGACGACTACTACGGCTTCACCGCGTTCTTCGCTCAGATCGGCCGCAAGCCCGGCGAGGACCCGCGCGAGCAAGTCATTTTCAATCGAGGTAGCAATGAAGTGAAGCATCCATTGGATGGCCGAGAGATGCAGCCGACCTACCTCGGCGGCGATGTGGCGACGATCCCGAAAGGCTCTGACCGACGCAAGGCCCTGGCCACATGGATGACGTCGACGCAAAACCAGGCGTTCAACCGTAACCTCGCGAACTTTGTCTGGGAGCACTTCCTTGGTCGGGGTATCACCCACCCGGTCGATGATGTGCGGATCTCAAACCCACCGGTGAATCAGCCGTTGCTCGATAGTTTGGCGGATCATCTGGTAAAAACCAACTACGACATCAAGCAGCTCGTCCGCGATATCACTGCTTCACATGCTTACCAGCGGTCCACCCGTGCCAACGAATCCAACGCGACGGACCAGACGAACTTCAGCCGTTCTCATCCGCGACGTATCCGTGCGGAGATCCTGCTGGATTGTATTTCGCAGGTGACCCAGACCGAGGACGACTTCCGCGGCCTGCCGTCGGGCGCTCGGGCGGTGCAGATCATCGACGGCAACACGAGCACGTACTTCCTCGAGACGTTCGGCCGAGCCTCCCGCGAGACGGTGTGTTCCTGTGAAGTGGTGATGGAGCCCAACCTCAGCCAGGCCTTACATCTGATCAATGGGACCACGACGAACCAGAAGATCAGGCAGGGGCGGCTGGTCCGCACGCTTTTAGAACAAGAGAAAACACCTGCCCAAGTGATCGAGCACCTGTACCTCGCGGCGGTGTCGCGCAAGCCCACGGCAGATGAGTTGGATCGTGTGATGAAACTGATTGAGGGCGAAGAGAAACCAAACGATGCGCTGGAGGATGTCTTCTGGGCGCTGCTGAATAGTAAAGAGTTCATTTTTAATCACTGATGTTTTTGAATACGAAGTCCACGCCGTGCCGGAATGGACTTCGCATTGGAGTTGTGCAAGGAAGTACATGCGAGAGATAGCACGAACATCTTTATGCGCCGGGTTGCTCGCGTTGTCCGCCGCGCCAGCTTCCGCCAAGGATGTGATCAACTACCAGGATCACATCCGTCCGATCTTTGCCCAGATGTGTTTTAATTGCCACAACGCCGACAAGGCCAAGGGTGGGTTGGATTTGACCAGCTACCGCGCGACGATGGCCGGCGGGTCCAGCGGCGAGATCGTCATGTCACAAAGCGCCGACGCATCGACCTTGCTGGGTGTGATGAACCACACGATGTCGCCGAAGATGCCGCCGAACGGCGGGAAGGTCGGCGACGACAAGCTCGCACTGGTCAAGCAGTGGATCGATCAGGGCCTGCGCGAGACGGCTAATAGCGCGGTGAACAAACCTAAGAAACCACGCGTGGATCTTTCGGTCGGCAAGGCTGCGGTGGGTCGGCCCGATGGCCCGGCAATCATGCCGAGCGACATGCCCCTTGGCCCGATCCATCACACTTCCAAGCCCGGTGCAGTCACTGCCGTCGCGGGCCATCCGTGGTCGCCGATCGTGGCAACGACCGGGCAGCAACAAGTCCTTATCCATCACGCCGACACGGGCGAGTTGCTCGGCGTCCTGCCTTTTGCCTACGGCCAGCCGCAAACCCTACGCTTTAGCTGGACCGGCAAGCTGCTCCTAGTCGGTGGCGGTGTCGGCGGGTCCAGCGGCACGGTCGTCTTGTACGACGTCATCACCGGTGCGCAGGTCTCACGCGTCGGCGATGAGGTCGATGCCGTCCTCGCCGCAGATCTGGACCCGACGCAGCGTATCGTCGCGCTGGGCGGTCCTAGCAAGCGCGTCAAGGGATACGACGTAGCAACGGGCGAGCTGCGCTACAACCTCGACAAGCACACCGAGTGGGTCACCGCCCTCGCCTTTAGCCCAGACGGCGATTACCTCGCCTCGGGCGATCGAAACGGCGGATTGCACATTTGGGAGGCCGACACGGGACTGCACGTCTACAACCTCGACGGCCACGGCGACTCGGTCACTGCGCTGAGTTGGCGTTACGATGGCAAGGTACTCGCCTCCTCAGGCGAAGATGGCCAAGCCCGAACGTGGGAAATGAAAACCGGTAAGCAGGTCAAGAACTGGGGCGCACACGGCGGCGGCGCGATGTCGATCGCATTCGCAGAGGACGGTCGACTGGTCACGACCGGGCGCGACCAATACGTGCGTGTCTGGGATGAGAGCGGTGGGAAGAAATCGGAGATCAAGCCCCTGGATTCGGTCGGTCTCAGCGCATCGTTCGATACGACGTCTAAGTCTGTCATCGCCAGCGACCTGATGGGCAAGCTCGTACGGTGGTCGTTGGAGGGTGATGGCAAACAAGTCGATGCGTGGTCGAGTAACCCCCCGCCGATCGCGGTGGCGGTGTCGCAGTCGGCTGAGCAGGTTGCCGTGCGGCAGTCGGTGCTGAATCAGACACAGGCCGAAGCGCAGCAGCAGGCGACCGCCGCCGCCCAGGCCACGAAGGTGGCGGTTGCTGCTGATAGCACGCTCAAGGCGTTGCAGCAGGCGATCAAGGATGGCGAGCAGAACGTGCCGAAGCTGGAGCAGGCGCGAAAGGTAGCGACCCAGCAGCGCAACGAAGCGAACCAATCGTTGCGTGAGATGCAGAACAAGCTGCGTGCGACGGGAAACGCTCTGAAGGGGGTGCAGAACGAGTCGAATCGAGCGGCCCAGAATCACGAGCGAGCCGTC